>NZ_WTLC01000019.1:0-96891 GCF_011378875.1 Pseudoalteromonas sp. Z9A5 | reverse complement strand
CTACCGAGCAGTATTAAATACTAGACGTCGAGGCAAGCTCACTGACTTCGATGTGATAAATGATAGCTAATCATTTATCAATGAGAGATACAAGATGTAGAGCTTGCTCACGTGAAAAGCGTAGCTTTTAGTTACTTAAATAAAACACTATTCACAAAGAGAAGTGAAAAAGGAGTAAATGAGAAGATATAAGCCAAGAATAGCTTTAAATTAATCTCTTCCTCTAAAAGCGAAGCACCTCATAACCTCTTTGTGCATAAATCACTTCTTACGGGCTGTACTGTTACTCCAACAAGTTGCGCGTCTACAAGTTAACCGTAAATCTGCACCTTGGGCGGTAGGTCTTAAGCTTGCTCACATTAGAAGCGAAACTTCTACTTATACTCTAAATTAGATAATTAATTATGCTAGATCCTGCATTTAACCATGCTCTTTTCGACTTCGTTTAGACGCGGGTAATTTATTACTTAATATTGCCAAGCATAAAATAGCCATGAACAGCATTGAGTTTGCACCCGCTTGTAAAGAGTAATCTACCAATGAATGCAGCAACATATCTATAATTGCAATGGCACAGCCAAAAGCAACGCCCTGGAACAACGCTGTTTTACGCATTCGCATAGTATTAACACATAACCATAAACAATAGAGTATAAGTGAGCCTAGTGCAGCTGTAGCGGGTATACCTAGCTCTACTGCAAACTGTACGTAATCGTTATGGGCGTTATCGTAGTAACCAGAATAAGGCTCAGATTGATACGCCGGAAACGCCGTATAAAATGTACCACCACCAGAGCCCAATAAAGGTTTATCTAATATGAGTGGAATTGAGTCTCGGACTACTTCATCGCGTGTTTCTGATTGAATACTTGTTTCGCTAATTCGCTGTTTAACTTTTTCAACATCAAAAATGGCACCAATAATAATTAAATCAATAATAAAAAAACTAATTATTAGAAGCTTAAACGCTTTTGGTTTGTGCTTATAAATAAATAAAGCTAAAAAACTTACAACAATTAATGCAATAAAAAATGCCGAATTACCCATACGGCTACGCGTTAATATAAGCGCAACAATAATTATAATTAGCGAAATACGTAAAATAATTTTTGAACTTAAAAGTATTTCGGCCCAGGCACGTAAGGTTTGCTTAAGTGTTTGTTTATAATCACTATCAGAACGTTTTAACTCACTTACTAATACACCAATACCTAAGCATAAGCATAGTGCTAAATAATTAGCTAAAAAATTAGAGTAAGTAAAAGTGCCAATAGCGCGCTTGGTGTGTCTGTAGCCAAATAAAGGACTAACTATATCGGGTGAGAAATTTAAGTAACTTGCGTATAAAGCTTGGAAAACGCCCGCACAAATAATGGCATAAATAAGCTTTTTAATACGTTGGCTACTATTGCAATAAATAAATATTAACCAGCAAAACAGTATTATAAAACTGGTTTTAATTAGCATTTGCTTGGTCTGAAAGGGATCAATACTTATGCCTAATAACTGTACACAGCAAATTAAAACAACAATACCAAGAGCACCAAATAAAGGCCAAGAGTATAAAGGAGGGTAAAGGGGTTGCTCGTGGTTAATAGTGCAGTTAATTAAGTGAGCTAAAAATGTAGCCCCAATTAAAACGCCCATTGCTAAAATAGCCCAAGGACGATAACTACCTAAAGGAATAGGTAGCAAAAATAATATTGCACACAGCAAAAAAAATATAAAGCGATTCAAAGTAAACTCAAAAGTAAAAACGCAGCTCAAGCGCTGCGTTTATATTATATTCAATAAGCGATATTAGTTACCGACTTCTGAAATACCTTCATCGCCACCAGTACCACCAGCACCAGGTGGTAGTGTAATGACAGGAAAAGTAACAATAACAGGTGCTGTAGGTGTAACACCAGGAGTTGGACCTGCAGCAGTAGCTTCAGATGCAATACTTGCATCAATGCCAGCAGTAATAGCCGCAATGGTAACTGAATCGCTATTTATACCTGCGGCAACTAAAGCAGCTAAAAAATCTGCAATAAGCGAACTGTCAGCACCAAGAGCACTAACAACGTCAGAAATCATGGCATCTAATTGAGCATCAGAACAACTACCATTTGCAATTGGAGCATTTAAGTCTGCAGGAGCAATCTGACATAGCTGGTTAATCGCTTTGGCTAAATCTTTATTAAGCTGTTCAGGAGTTACATCTTTGTTATTTAAAATACTAAGTATGTTATCCATGCTTTGTTGTTGTAAAACTGTATTTGAGTCAGTTAATGCATAAGCAGGTACAGCGGTAAGTGCAGATGCGCTAGCGATTAAGCCAGCCAAGATAAGTGATTTCATCTCTCGTCCCTAGTTTGAGTGTCTAATTACAAAATTTTAGCGTATTTGCACAGAAAGTAAACTCTTTATTTACGCTATTATAATTTTCTTTAATAATTTTAGAAGGAGGCATAATCAAGTTACCTTGGACGCCATCACACCCTAAATTTTCAAGCATTTTTAATGTTTCCGGTTTTTCAATTAAGCAAGCTAAAACTTTAATCCCAAAGCCATGACAAATATTATTAACGGTTTGAATAAAAAACTGACTCTGTGTGTTATCTAATAGGTCTTGTATATAACTGCCGTCAATTTTCACGTATTCAATATCAAGACCCTGCAAATACCTAAACGACGTTAAGCTAGTACCAAAGTGCTCAACACATACACCAATACCAATATCTTTAATAGCATCTATATGCATAGACGCAATATGAACGTTATAAAGTAAGCTAATTTCATGAAGCTCAAAAATCAGGTTCGTTTTTATAATCGGCTTAGTGTGTGCGTATAGCGTAAGCCATTGTATAAAATCGGTTGAATATAAAGACGCTTTACTCACATTTAATGCAAATACATCATCTGGGTATTGCTCTTTAACATTAACAAAGTTACGAATTAGTTTTTTATCTAGTTCTTCAGTTAAGTTTAGTTTTTCAGCCATTGCAAATAAATGACCATTATTAATTTTTTCACCATCATGAATAAAATGTGCAAATACTTCAAAATAGCATTGCTCATTTTGAGTTTTAGCATGCTTAACAGCTTGTAATGAAAAACTTACTTCTGCAGAAGTGATTATAGATTGAATTAGTGCACGCCATTGTTTCACACTAAATAAGGTATCTTTATCTACTTTATCATTTGTAGAGTTTTCTCCAATTGTACAGCCAGTATCAAGGGCTGATAAAACACCACCAATAGAGGAGCCTTTCTCAACAGCAACAAGTGCAAAGTTGGCAAAGCCATTTATATGTAAACTATTTTTCTTTTGACTAAATGCGTCCATTATTTCTAAACGGGTTCGGTTTAAAAAAAGTGTATCGAAAGGTACCAAAGCAATAAATGTGCTGCCGTTTAACCTAAATACTTTAGAATTAGTTAGATGACTAATAATATCGATAAGTGTAACACTGACATCGCGTACATGTGCATCACCATCTTGATAACTTACAGTTTGGTTAATATTTGTAAGCGAAGGAAGTGTAATCATCATTGCAGAAATAGATGAGTCTTTACTGATTGTATTAACGACTGAGTGGAAGTGATTTTCAAACGACTTACGATTACCAAGACCCGTCAATGAATCAATGTATACTTCTTCCGCAAGCTTTTGCGTTTGTTTGGTAAGTGATTCAAATGTACTTTGTAAGTTAATAACCATATTGTTAATAGCTTTAGTGACTATACGTAGCTCTCGTGCAATTGGGATTTCTTCATTCAATGTAAATCGTTTACGAGTAACAAGGTGAGCTTGATTTTCTACTGCTTTTAAAGGTTTAAACACAGTACGTAAAATTAAAAAAGCCACTACAAGAGACGCCATCAATAATAAAAGTGAACTATAAAAACTGCGCTTTGTATGCTCCCAAAGTGTTAAATACGATTGACCTGTATGGCTTGTTACTTCAAGTACTCCCGACATTATCCAGCCACTATTTAGTTCTGAATACATAGTAGGTGCATTTAATCTGCAAAGTGCAATAAACCAATTAGGTACAGACTCAACACGTTTAGGGTTTTGAAGATCAAATACAACGATATTTTGCGAATCAGTAAACTTAATTTCATCATAATAACCGGAATCAAAAATAGCCGTTGCCATTGTTTGAGCAATCATTAAGCTATCCTCATCCAAGTAAGGTGAAATAGAAAGTCCTAAACTAGTTGCTGTATCTTGTGCGTGGCTGCCCATTTGTGTTTGAAGATAATTGCGAGTGGTATCAACATCAGTAATTACACGTACAACGAATGAGATAACAGAAATGACTATAATAAGGCCATAAACTTGAGTTTTAAGGCTTAACCCGTTTTTTAAAAATCGAGACATAATTCTTAGTTCCTTCTGACATTACTATTGGCGGGAGCAAGCTCACCATGTTCAATTCTTTCTAGCATAGTATTCCAAGCCGACACACCACTACTGTTTTTTACCTTATTACCTAATCCTTTCGATTTAGCTAACCATAAGCCTTGACCATTAAAACTATAAATGGGCGTTAAATCGGTTCGTTTATTGGCGGGTAATAGTTTGCTATTAAAATTTCCTAAAACAAAAGGAATTTGGTTAGGTTTTTCGATGTAAATAAGAACCATATGAGGTTGATTTACAGTACGTTGACGTACATACATCAATCTAATTTTGTCTTCGGGGATACCCAGTGCAATAAGTGTAAAATATTTTGCTATTACGTAATCTTCACAATCGCCCATACCAACACCTAAACTTTCAATGGGGGTAGCCCAGTAATCGTTTTGATTCCAAAGTTCTTTATCGGTTTTATATTTTATATTTTCATTAAAAAAATCGTTAACTAAGTGGATTTTTTGCCATTCACTATTATCAGAAGAGTCATCAATGAAGTTTAGCCATTTTTTTATTCTACTGTAACCACTATCACCATACTGGTTTTGTGCGCGGTCAATTATATCGCTATTACGCAGATACAAAAGTATGTCTTGCGAATAAACAAAAAAAGATAAAAATATTAAAATGCAAAGCCCTAAGCGCACAAACTAGTCCCCTGAAAACTAAACATAGTGATAGTATCATTAACCTTTAAAAAAAAGCCAATGAAAAAGAATGAGTTTTATTGTTTGTTGAAACACAAATTTAACAAAAAAATAATCAAAAAGGGTGTTTTTAAGATTGAGTGAAATATAGTGTAGTGTATAATAACCAATCCACATTGAATGTGAAATACATAAAAACGAACTCGACCCTTTAATTATTTTTGTGTTATTTGAAAAGTCATTAAAAAAGGAATTACGATGAGAGTCTTAAAAAAAGCAGCCTCACCTGTCATTTTTTTGGTCCACGCATGTTACTCGTGATCAAAGCTACAGCAAAAAAATGTTTCCTTTTGTTAATAAACAATTTATTCAATATGTAGTAAATAGAGCTGTACAAACCAGTATTAAAAAAACAGTAATAATTACTCATATTTCAAAAAATGCAATTGAAAACCACTTAGATACCAGCTTAAAATTTGAAATCACATTAAAAGTGCGTGTGAAAAGTTGTTTCTTAGATAAAAGTTACTCGATTGAATTAAATAACTTAATTAATTGAGCACTATGTTGCATCTACAACAATTCGGCAAACATTAAAAGATATCAACAGGGTGGATAGCAAGTTCAACTTACCGACGCATTATTAAAGCTTAGTCATCTAAATACTTATTATTTAAAAGTAAGTTAGACAGCTGTAGTTCAAAATTAGGTTATATGCTTGCCAAGGTAGAATATGCAATGCAATTAAGCTCTATGGATAACAAATTAGTAAATACGTTAAAACTTATTCACAGTAAGTGAATATTAAAGCTAACCAGTCA
Source organism: Pseudoalteromonas sp. Z9A5 (assembly GCF_011378875.1). Lineage (NCBI taxonomy): Bacteria > Pseudomonadati > Pseudomonadota > Gammaproteobacteria > Alteromonadales > Pseudoalteromonadaceae > Pseudoalteromonas > Pseudoalteromonas sp. Z9A5. The sequence continues at coordinate 91,015 of NZ_WTLC01000019.1, read as the reverse complement.
AAATGAAGGAAAATCATGGCTATTAAAATATTAAGTGTTTTTGGTACACGTCCTGAAGCTATTAAAATGGCACCGTTAGTAAAAGCATTAAATTTAGCTAGTGGTATAGAGGCAAAGGTATGCGTTACGGCACAACATAGAGAAATGCTTGATCAGGTACTCGATCTATTTGAAATAGTACCAGAATATGATCTAAATATAATGAAGCCTGGTCAAAGTTTGTACGATGTTACCACTAACATTCTTTTAGGTTTGAAACCAATATTAGAAGAATTTAAGCCAGATTTAATACTTGTCCATGGTGATACAAGCACAACACTATCAGCAAGTTTAGCTGCATTTTATCAGCAAATACCAGTTGGACACGTAGAAGCCGGTTTACGTACCGGTAATTTAGCCTCACCGTGGCCAGAAGAGGGTAATCGAAAACTAACAGGAGCAATCACTAAATTGCATTTTTCGCCTACCGATACCTCTCAACAAAATTTATTAAACGAAGGCGTTAACCCAAGCGATATAATTGTTACAGGTAACACTGTAATAGATGCATTATTACAAGTTGTAGATAAAGTAAAAACAGATAAAGTATTAATAGATACGTTAAAAGCAAAATTTCCTGAGCTAGATGAAAACAAAAAACTAATTTTAGTAACAGGGCATAGACGCGAAAGTTTTGGGGGAGGATTTGAACGTATTTGTGAAGCGCTTGCTGAAATAGCAACAGCTCACCCAGAAGCACAAGTACTTTACCCAATGCACTTAAATCCAAATGTACGAGAGCCTGTTAATCGCATATTAAAAAATGTAGACAACGTACACCTCATTGAACCACAAGATTACCTACCATTTGTTTACCTGATGAGTAAAGCGCACATAATCGTAACTGATTCAGGCGGTGTGCAAGAAGAAGCACCAAGTTTAGGTAAACCCGTTTTAGTAATGCGAGACACCACAGAGCGACCAGAAGCAGTAGTAGCCGGAACAGTTAAACTAGTTGGAACGGATAAAAACCGAATAATTGATGAGGTTAAAAACTTACTAACAAATCAAGCTGATTACGAAACGATGAGCCGTGCACATAACCCATACGGTGACGGCAAAGCATGTGAACGCATTATTTTAAAAATTAAACAGCACTTTAACGTGTAATAAATAGTTTTTTAAAGGATTTTACAATGACAATTAAAACAGTATCAGTAGTTGGTTTAGGATATATAGGTTTACCTACAGCAGCAGTAATTGCTTCAAGAGGAATTAATGTTATTGGTTTAGATGTAAACCAAAAAGCAGTTGATACTATCAATGCGGGTGAAATCCACATCGTAGAACCCGATTTAGATATTATTGTTAGAGGTGTTGTATCTACAGGTAACCTACGCGCAACTACCATTCCAGAAAAAGCGGATGTATTTATGGTTGCAGTACCTACACCATTTATTCACAGCGAAAGTGGCGATCATAAAGCCGATTTAAGTTACATAGAGTCGGCAGCTAAAACAATTGCACCAGTACTCGAAAAAGGCAATCTAGTTATTTTAGAATCAACCTCGCCTGTAGGTGCCACTGAACAGTTAGCACAATGGTTAAGCGAAGCCCGACCAGATTTAACATTCCCACAAGACAAAGGCGATGCAGCCGACATTAACATCGCACATTGCCCAGAGCGAGTATTGCCGGGTTATGTATTACAAGAGCTGGTATCAAACGATCGTGTTATTGGTGGAATGAGTAAAGCGTGTAGTGAAAAAGCAGTTAAATTATACGAATTATTTGTACGTGGCGAATGTATTATTACAAATGCGCGCACTGCTGAAATGGCAAAATTAACCGAAAACTCATTTCGCGATGTAAATATAGCATTTGCCAATGAGTTATCTGTCATTTGTGACAAGCTTAAAATAAATGTATGGGAACTTGTTAAGTTAGCTAATCGCCATCCACGCGTAAATATACTCAACCCAGGCCCAGGTGTTGGTGGGCACTGCATTGCAGTCGATCCATGGTTTATTGTAGCTAGTTGCCCAGATGACGCTAAAATAATTAAACAAGCGCGTTTAACAAACGACGCAAAACCATATTACGTTATTAGTAAAGTGACTAAAGCCGCTGACGAATTTAAACGACCAGTGATAGCGTGTTTAGGCTTAGCATTTAAAGCTGATATAGACGACTTACGCGAAAGCCCAGCACTTCAAATTGTTCAAGAGCTAGCGATAAAAAATGTAGGTAAAATTTTAGCTGTAGAACCTAATATACACACTCTTCCAGATAAACTTGCTTCAAATGGTGTCGAGCTAGTAACACTTGAATCTGCACTAGAGCAAGCAAATATCATTGTTGTTTTAGTTGACCATAAGCAATTTAAAGCAGCGGATAAAACTGAGTTTGCGTCAAAAGTGGTTATTGATACACGTGGGATTATTTAAGCTAAATGTCTAAAAAAGATAATATTGTTAAAGTATTTTGGTATGGGTTAGAAAATTTCACCACAATAGCTTTTGGTTTATTAAGTGTTGTACTGGTTGCTCGCTTATTTGGACCTGAAAGTTTAGGTAAATTAAGTTATATCCAAGCTATATCTGCTTTAACAGTATTTATAACTGTACTTGGTTTAGATCATATTGTAGTAAGAGATCTATCACGAAAACCTACTGATGTTGACTATATATCAACTGTTTTTATAACTCAATTCGTAGCTTGGTGTATACAGTGTTTAGTCATTTACGGTGGTATATGGTTTGTAAGTGATGGAATTATTGAAGCTGATTTATTCGTTATATTCATATGGGTTTCAATTTCAGTATATTTTTCAAGAGCGACAGTTGTAAAATTATATTTTCAATCAGTAAATCAACCTAAAAAAATAGGTTTAGCGGCTTTAAAGTCACGGTTAATAGCTCTAATGTACTTGTTTTTAGCATTGGCGTGTAATTTTTCTTATGAATATGTAGTGGCATTTATCCCGATACAAGCCGTACTGCAGTTTTTATTTTTATTTTTCGATTATAAAAAAAATCAAAAAATAAAAGTTAGCTTTAGCTTTAGTATAATTAAAAAAGTACTCCTTGAAGCTAGGCCATTGTTAATAGCTGCAGCAATATACCCGTTATTTATACAGGCGGATATTGTTTTAATATCAAGTATGATGTCGCAAGCTGACGCCGGTATTTATAGTGCTGCAGGTAAAGTAATAATGCAGTTCGCTTTTGTAGGTACAATAATTACTATGACTTTCTATTTACCTTTATCAAAAAAAGTAGACACACAAAGTGATGATCTTGATTTGTTTTTTTCAGGATTAATTAAAATACTATTTGTTTTTGGGCTGGTTAGTGCGATTTCAGTTGGTTTTTTTTCGGATCTAATAATTAAACTTCTTTTTGGAAATGAGTTTATTGATGCAGCACCCATTTTAAAAATACTCATCTGGAAAATAGTTGTTATATATATAGCTGCAGTATTTTCACGTATGTTAGTACTAATGAATTTAGCTAAATTTGAACTAATAAAATCGATAGTTGCCGCAAGCTTTAGTTTAAGTATGAACTACTTTTTAATACCTATTTATGGTTTATACAGTGCTGCAATTATTTCGGTTTTATCATTTTTTATAGCAGATTTGTTTTTTTATGCTGTGTTTAAAAAAACACGATATCTGTTTTTTACGGCAATTAAAGCGATGTTTGACGTGTTTATTCACCCAATTAAAAGTTATGAAAATATAAACTATGTTATATCGAGTAAAAATTAAATGATTTCTTTGTCTATTATAATTCCTGTATACAATGGGGAAGAATACTTAACGCAAGCTTTAGGTTCAATTGTTGACCAAATTGATAATCAAAGCGAAGTAATTATTATTAATGATGGCTCTACTGACAATAGCTTGAGCATTATAAATAACAACTATAAAAATGAAATTGACTCTGGTCTGTTTAAAGTTATTGATCAAGCTAATGCTGGCGTAAGTGTTGCAAGAAATAACGGAATAAAGCAATCAGTTGGAGAGTATATTACTTTTATTGATGCAGATGACTTTATATTACCAGGATACTTTTTAGAAATTCAGGCTGGTATTAAAGCTCATCCAGTAGATGTTTTAGAGATGGGCTATATTCCTTTTATTAACAAGAGTGATGTATCGAGTGGAAAAGCTTGTTATAGCCATAATACATTCGGATTAGTAGATAGTAGCACTGTTATAAGTAGTATATTCTCAAGGTCTTTATTTTATCCTTTTCTACGAGTGATAAAACGTTCATTTTTTGATAATAATCTATTTCCAGTAGGCATAAAGTTTTGTGAGGATTTAATTTTATTACAAAATATATATCGTCAAAGTAAGCACATTTACCACATAGAAAAGCCTTTATATGCATATAGACTTAACCCAAATGGTGCTACTGGTAATGTAAAGCCTGAGTATATTACTGGAATGCTAAGTTTTTACACAAGCCTTTTAGGAAAACAAGAAGTCCATATTATGTATTTAAAAGCAAATATATTTTATGTTATTTATAAAGCACATGAAAATTTGAATTTAAAAATTAATTTATCACCTAATATACGAAAAGACAGTTTAAAACTTCTATGGACATTATTGTGGGATAATAAGATCACTAAAAAAAGAAAATTTATTATTTTTAGCCCTAATTTATTTTATTTATTACGTAAGATTATAAAAGGCAGTAATTAATGAGAAAAATATTATTATTAGTTCCACTCACTACTCTTGAATGGGGCACTAAAAATATGGGAGGGGTTGACTCTGTATGCCAAATGTTAATAAAAAGTCTACAACATGACCCATCAACTGATTTTTTTTACAGAGTAATTGCTTTTGATCCAACAAATTCAGTGAATAATGAAGGCGAAGTAATAAAAATAAATAGTAGCCTTGAAGTCATACAGTTTAATATTAAAAATCCATCAAAAAGTAAATTAGCTAAGTTACCTAATTTATTATATCAAATAAAAATAATTAAAGCACAGGTGAGGAACTTTTCACCCGATATAGTCCATTCACACTTTGCCAGTTGGTTAGTAGGTTTAAATAAAGCGTTACCTACTATTTCCACAATACATAGCTATAAAAAAATTGGTCGAAAGCCTAGAGGTTTTTTAAATAACTTACTGTATGAACGTATTTTACCTAGCTTAGCCCCGCTTTTTATTGAACGTTATACTTGTGTCAGTAAATATTTAAAAAGTCACATTAAAAACGATATAAAAAAAGATGTATCTGTTATTTACAACCCAATAGATGAAGCTTATTTTAACCATAATAAAGTGAATAATCCTTCTAGCGATATTGCCTTTGTAACATGCGCATTAATTCATTATAAAAAAGGTATACATCATATAGTTGACGTGCTTTATTTATTAAAGCAACAGGGTTATAAAGCAACATTGAAAGTAATAGGACCTGAGTCAGATAAAGATTATGTAAATACACTAAAAAATTTAATAGCGAGCAAAGACTTAACTAAAGAGGTGGAGTTTTTAGGCGCTAAAACAACAAAAGAAATAGTTAACATATACCAAAAATGCGATATTGGTATATTTTTATCATCCGAGGAAACATTTGGGTTGGTGCCAATAGAAATGTTAGCGGCAAATTTACCTGTACAATGTTTAAATACAGGTGTGATTTCAGATTTAAATGATAGTAAAGAAAAAGCAGGGCTTTGTATTTACAATACAGTTAACTCGATCAAAATTGCAAAAGATGCTGTTTTTTTGAAATCAAATAAAGTTAAAGTTAATAATGATTTTATACACGAGTTGTTCAGTGTAGGAAAAGTTATTAATGATTATGAAAATCTATATAAAAAAACAATTTCGAAATAATTATAAGCTTCGCTTTAAAGCGAAGTATGGTTATATTTTAATATATTAAAATCGTGGGATGTAGGTATGTTTCTTACTTTAAAATACAAACAGATTAAAGAAATGTGGCTCAGAAATGACAGATAAAAAACTATATAATTATTTAGTTTCAATTATAACTTTAGCTTTTTTATTAAGTGGCTATCTTCTTGAAAATATGGGAATTAAATATATATCTGAAGGTGGAAGCCCACTATTTAAAATTCATGTGTATTCATATCTTATCTTTTTTACGTTTTTTATATTAGTTATATCAGGGCGATATAAAACCCACTTTACATTGCTTTCAAAGATAAATAAAGCTTGGATGACGAGTGTCATCTTAGTGTCGCTATCTATTGTATATGGGCTTTATAAGCAAGGCACATCAGGTATGGCTTATTTTATAGATACTATCATGAGCCCTATAATTCTTGTTTTTTTACTTTCAGCTTTAAGTCGAGAAAGAGCAGATAAATTATTAACTTTTGTTGCTTGGTTATTATTATTAAATTCCAGTATTGCAATATGTGAATTTATGCTCAATAAAACTTTAGTTCCGGTTGAGTATGAGAATTTTACTTTTTTTAGATCAACAGCTTTACTTAATCATGCACTTAATAATGCACTTATAACAGCAGCACTTTCACCCATATTAATGAATAAAACAAGAGTGCCAGCTCTAATTTATTTCGCAATATCTTTTTTAGCATTATTTTGTTATGGGGGACGCGGAGCTATGGGTTTATATTTAATTTGTACAGTGTTTATTAGCATGGGTACTCTAAAAATGTTTGTAACAACGGGTATAAAAATAGACAAATTAAAATTTTCTTTGTATCAAGCTTCTTTTGTTGTTTTGATATTATTATTAGCATTAATATTAATTAATACTGAAATGGGGTCGCGAATTCTCTCTAAACTCCACGTTGATAATAGTGCGCAGGTTCGTTTTGATGTATTTATATTATTAGAACAGCTAACTATCACTGAATGGTTGTTTGGTGCTTCAGACTATTTAATGTCTAGTGTCAAATTTTTTATAGGGGTTGGAACAATTGAAAATTATTTTATTGGGTGGATATTAAGCGGGGGTGTGATTTTTGCATCGATGATTTTTATATCATGTTTTTATATTCCTTTTAAAATAGCTTCTAGTAAATCTTTGTTGATGAAAGTTTCATTATTCAGTTTTGTTTTAATATCTCTGACTAACAATGCGTTGACCACAAAAACGCCAGCTTTATTATTATTATACTGTGTTCTTTATTGTAATTATATTGTTGTAAATAGAAAAAAAATATAAAATATTAATTAATATTGGTGATAGATTTATGATTAAACGTTTTTTGGCAAAAATTAAAGCATCTGCTTTTTTTTCTTTTCTTAGGCGCTGTAAATACAAGCTGAAAAGGAAAAACAAAAATAGTGTATTTATATCACTAGAAGAATTTGAAAAAATTTTAATTAATGACCTAGGCATAACCTCAGGTGATGCAATTATGGTGCATTGTGGATTTGGTTTTCTCAAAGCAAGTTTTACACCAAATGATTTGATTGAGTTATTAATTAAAACGGTAGGTCCTAATGGTCATATAATGATGCCATTTTATCCTCCTGGTTTATCGAGAGATTGGGCATGTTCTGAAAATATATTTGATCCTGATAAGGTGAAAAGTTCAACAGGAGTTGTTTCTCAATTATTTAATAACCGTTCAGATACATATGTAAGTTGCCATCCATTAAAAGCTGTTTCTGTATGGGGCTTAAATGCTGAAGAAATAGTTGCTGGACATCAAAAGTCGTCTTATCCATATGATATAGATAGTCCATATTACAAATTTGCTAAACTGAAAAACTCTAAATCTATAGGTTTGGGGGTAAAAAACTGTTCTACTTTTCATCTGGCGGAAGATTTATATGAAGATAATAAATCTTACCTTTATACAAAATTCCAACAAAGCCTGAAGGTACAATATAAAAAAGAAAGCGTAATTATTAATACATATTACCACCATGGGAAGATTAAACTTATGGAGTCACTAGTATTTTTAGGCTTTAGATTACCTACGTTGGTGAAGGTTTTTGATCTAAATAATACGAGTTTTTATGTGGTCAGGAATGATGAATTATTAAAGGCTTGTAAGGAGCTATTCCAAAAAGGGTTTACACGTATATGTCACTAAAATATATCTTAACTTTTGATTATGAACTCTTTGGCAGTGGTAGAGGTGATATTCACAAGCACATAATAGCTCCTACACAACGTATTATTGATATTATGGGAAAGCATAATATTAAAGCAACTTTTTTTGTTGAAATACTTGAGGTCGAAGCAATACTTTCACTAAAAAAATCATATCCTAAGCAAAGTAGAGAGTACCGCGATGCAGTTGCTTTAGAGAATCAAATACATAATTTAATTATGCTAGGGCATGATATTCAACTGCATTTACATCCGCAGTGGTATGGGGCTAAATATATAAACGGGAATTGGGATTTGAATTTTGATTTATGGAGATTTTCTTCTCTACCTTATAGAACAGAGGGTTTGGTACCGGGGAAATATGATTTAATAAAGTATGGGAAATTTGCTTTAGAACAACTAATTCAAAAAGTTAAGCAAGACTATAAGTGCGTTGCATTTCGTGCCGGAGGCTATAATGTTGGTACTGATAAGTCTTCGCTTCAAGCATTGTTGGAAAATGATATTATATTGGATTCATCAATTTGCCCTGGTTATTTTACCCAGAAAGCATTGTGTCAATATGATTATAGAGATGCTCCTGATGAAATGTGTTATTGGCTATCTTCTGACTCTCTTATTAGGCCAGTTGAAAAGAAAACCAATGATAAAACCTGTATTGAACTACCGCTGCTTACTATCAATTCGAGTAAATTAGATAAAATTAGTTTTTCTAGAATATTAAACCAAATACGAAATAAAAAATTTAAACACATAAATTATTTGCCAAATGACAAACAAGAATATTCAAATGAAATTGCTGCAAAGAATAGTAATTATGATATTTGTTTGTCAAGTAGGAGACAAATTTTAAAATTTAATGAAAAAATAAATTATTTAAATACAGGCGATAATACGACTATTACTCTGATTGGACACCCTAAAGATTATAGTTTTTTTTCACCATTATCTAGAATACTAAAAAAAATAAATTCAGAATCTTTTATTACAGTTGATTTTTTTGTAAAGGAAGTCAAAAATGTATACAAGTAAAATATATATAAAATCACCAGTTTTTATTCAAAATATATTTATTTCATTTTTAAATTTAACAAAAAAAATATTAAGATCTACGTCTTCTGTAGACGTTTTTACAAAAAAGTTGATTGAAAATGAAAGGTCAGAAGTAAAACTAAATAAATATTGCGAAGAAAAATTAATTACAGTTTTAAATAATGCAAGGGATAACTCTCCTTATTACTCTTACTCTAAATCAGCAGAAATAAACCTCCTAAATTTTAAATATATAACAAAGGACGAAGTATTTAATTGTTCGGATAAAATATTAAACAGCAATATTAAAGGTCGTAGAATCAAAGGTCAGACAAGTGGCACGACAGGTAAGGCGTTAACTATTTATCAAAATTTAGAATCTATAAGATCTGAAAAAGCTTTTAATAATAGGCAGCGTTTATGGGCAGGCTATGAAAAAGGAGATAAAAGAGCTTGGATAAGAGGTGATGTAATTGTCCCACTAAATCAAAAAAAAGCACCTTTTTGGAGATATTCCTATTTTGAAAATATGATTCTATTATCTTCATTTCACATGACAAAAGATGCTCTTCAATTATATATAGATGAAATGGTCGATTTTGGAGTTAATATAATCCAAGCTTATCCATCATCTATTATTACTTTGGCAAAACATTTAGAAAATACAAATCAATATTATGGAGGGAATTTAAAATCAATAATTACCTCATCAGAATCACTTACATCAATAGATAAAAAAATAATAGAAGAACGCTTTAATTGTATAGTGTTTGATTGGTATGGCTTGTTTGAAAGAGTAGCGGCAATAGCGAGTTGTGAACATGGGCGTTACCATATTTTAAGTGATTATTCTCATGTAGAGCTGCTAACTGTGGGTAAAACAGAAGATGGACGTGATATAGCTGAAATAATTGGTACTAACTTTAACAACCTCCTTTTTCCTTTAATAAAGTATAAAACAGGTGATCATGTGATTTTATCGAATGAATCGGAGTGTCCCTGTGGACGGGTTTTTCCGATTGTTGAATCAATTGAAGGTAGAGTTGGAGATTATCTTGTTGGAGAAGATAAACAAGAAATCCATATTTTGAATCATATTCCAAAGGGAGTACTAGGTATTCTTGCTTGTCAGTTTATACAGCGCAAGGATTTAAGTGTTGAGATTAACGTTATTGCAGATCAATCTTTATTTTCTGAAATAGAGAAAAATAAATTAATATTTAATACAAAAAAACGAATTGGTCATTCTTTGAAAGTTATAGTTGTTGAAGTTGAAAGTATTAAAAGGACTAAAAATGGAAAGTTCAAACAAGCTATAAGGGAGTTTTGATTTGAATAAGTATAAAAATTTAACAATTGCAACCAGTATAGATGGAAAAGGAGGTGTTGCAACTGTTTTAAATGTGTTGAAAAGTGAAGGTTTTTTTAGTCAATCAAACTCTGAACTATTAGTTAGTCACTCTAGGTATTATAAATATAAACTTTTTAATTCTTTATTTGTATTCACCTTATGTATTAATAAATTAATTTATAACTTACTTTTTAATAAAGTTGGGGCTATACATTTCCATATGTCTTCTAGAGGAAGTTATATGCGAAAGTCAATTCTAGTTAGAATAGCTAAGTGTTTTAAAGTGAAAATTATTATTCACTTACATAGCGGTGAATTTAGAAAGTTTTATAGTGAAGAGTGTAATTCAAAAAAAAGAGAACATATACGTAATACGTTCAACATGGCAGATAAAGTAATCGTTTTATCTGCTCAAGTACTTGATTGGCTGAATACTATTTTAGATGACAAGTCTAAAGGGGTGGTTATTTATAATTCAGTTCCTTGTAAATTGATAAAACCATTGATGGATAGTGAATTTTTTAATTTTGTATTCTTAGGTCGTTTAGCAGACAAAAAAGGGGTATCAGACTTGATTATGGCTTTTTCTATAGTCGCAAAAAGTTATCCTCAAGCTCGATTATTACTGGGAGGTGATGGTGAATTAGACAAGTTTAAAATACTAGTTAGTAAATTAAACTTGAATGATAGTGTTCAATTTTTAGGATGGATTTCGGGTGATGCGAAAGATGAGCTATTGCGAAAAACGAATTCGTATGTGTTACCAAGTTATAACGAGGGCTTTCCTATGGGGATTCTTGAAGCTATGTCTTGTAATATACCTATTATTGCTACTGATGTCGGGGGGATACCTGATGCGATTACCTCAGGAGAAGAAGGTTTGCTGATCAACGCTGGCGACATTGATGGTTTAACTAACGCTATGAAATATTCAATTGAATCTCCATTAGAAATACAGCGTATGCAGGAAAAAGCCAGTATTAAATATTTAAATAAATTCAGTCCCAATATTATAATCCCTCAGCTAATCACTATTTATAAAGATTTAGGTGTAGCTTAGGATTAAAACTTAAACTAATAGATCTCGGCTTAGTTTTATTAATAAAACCAAGTCAAAAATTATTTCAACATTGTTGCAATTTATATATTTGAATACTAACGCGGTTATATTTAAGTATATATTATTTTTATCCCTCTGTTGATTTGTAGGAGAACCTCATTGAGAAAAAAAATAAATTTAACAATAGCTACTGATATTACAGGTAAAGGTGGTATTTCTAGTGTTTTGAATGTTTTAAGTAATAAAGGTTTTTTCTCTGCAACTAATTCAAAATTATTAGCAAGTCATATTAACAAAACCAAGTTAAAGTCATTAAATCAGTTGTTAACATTTTTTTTGTGTATTTTAAAATTACTATTTAATATTTTTATTTTTAACGTAGGTTTAGTGCATATCCATATGGCTTCTAGGGGAAGTTATACTCGAAAGTCAATTTTAATAAGGATAGCTCATTTTTTTAAAGTGAAAATAATTATTCATCTTCATGGTGCAGAGTTTAAAGACTTTTATAATACTGAATGCAGTAATGCGAAAAAGGAACATATTCAAAATACCTTTAATATGGCAGATAAAGTGATAGTACTATCTACACAATGGCTAGATTGGCTTAACACTATTTTAAATGATGAAAGTAAAGGTGTGATTATTTATAACGCTGTGCCTGTTCTACCTATACAGCGGGTAGAGCAAAGTGAACTTTTTAACTTTGTATTTTTAGGTCGTTTAGGTGAAAGAAAAGGGGTAGCTGATCTTATTACAGCCTTTGCAAGAGTAACAAAATGTTACCCTCATGCTCGACTTTTACTTGGTGGGGATGGCGAGTTAGCTAAATTTAATGAAATGGTTAAGTATTTAGATCTCGAAGATAAGGTTGAATTTTTAGGTTGGGTGTCGGGTGATACTAAATTAGAAATTTTGAAAAATGCTAATTCATTTGTTTTACCAAGCTATAACGAAGGTTTCCCTATGGGGATACTTGAGGCCATGTCTTGTAATATACCAGTGATTGCGTCTAAAGCAGGTGGAATACCTGATGCTATAACGTCTGGTGAAGAGGGGTTATTGGTTGATGCGGGTGATGTTGATGCATTAACTAATGCGATGATATTTTCGATTGAGTCTCCACTTGAAATAAAAAAAATGGAAATGCAAGCATTTGATAAATATAGCATTAAGTTTAGTCCTGATATTATTATTCCTCAAATCATTAAAATCTATAAAGAACTAGGCGCTATGTAAATGAATACAAGCTTATATGAATGCAAGCAGCTAATTTTGGATGCAGCAAAAAATAATAATTATGCAGGTCAAGACCCTTTTGACGGTTTAAATAGTCGTTTATTTAACATTTTCCCAAGTTTAAAAACGGGCTTGTTTGGTCTGGCATTTATCCAGCTTAATAAGCGGTTAGCTATAAACATAAGACCGCTTTTAGGGGTTCCTAAAATGCGTAATCCAAAAGGTATTGGATTATTTATTTTAGGTTTACTAGAGGATTATAAATCGACTAATGAAGACAAGTATCTAACAGAAGCTATTACGTTAGCTGATTGGTTACTAACGCAACAAAGTGATCCTGCTAAATGGCAACACAGTTGCTGGGGTTACCATTTTGATTGGAATGCTCGTGCTTTTTATGTACCTAAGGGTAAGCCTAATGTGATTACGACTATTTATGTTGCACAAGCTTTGTATGCGCTTAGTGTAATTACAGGTGACATTAAATATAGTAATCCTGCTTTTGATAGCGCTCATTTTATTGTGAAAACATTATACAAAGAATCAGAAGGGAGAAAGTATTTTGCTTATATTCCAGGGGAATCTGCATTTGTTCATAATGCGAACCTTTGGGGAGCTGCTTGGGTTGCTAAAGTTGCTTCGATTACCAATAACAATGATTATAAAAAATTGGCGTTAAATGCAGCTAGGCAAACAGTATCTGAACAAGGTGCCGATGGCTCTTGGGTTTATGGGGCTAGGCATCACCACCAATTTATTGATGGGTTTCATACTGGTTATAACTTAGAGGCTTTAACAGTATTAAGTGATGCGCTGCAAATAGATGAGTTTAATGGGTCTATTGCCTTAGGCTTAAAATACTATAAAGAACATCTGTTTGAAGATGACGGTACTGCTAAATATTATAATAACAACCGGTATCCTTTAGACATGCATAGTGTATCGCAAGCTATTTTTACATTAATAAAAGTGGGTCAGACTGTTGATGATTTTACGATGGCTAAAAAAATCATAGATCGATCTATTGAAACACTTTATTTGTCTAAACAAAAATGCTTTATTTATCAAAAAAATAAGTATTTTACTAATAAGATAGATTATATCCGCTGGACTCAAGCATGGGTTTATTATTCGTTTGCCTTTTTTAATAGACAAAATAATTTAGTTAACAAAAAATGTGATAATGAATAAAATATCAATAATGGATTGTAAAATGAAACGTATAGAATTTTTAAAAGCCCCAATGGATATAGCAACAATGGAAGAAACTGTTTCTTTTATTGAAAGTAGAATAGAAACGGGAGATTTTTTACAGCATGTTGTTGTTAATGTCGCAAAAATAGTGAATATGCAAAAAGATTCTGTTTTAGCTGATTCGGTTAAAGCTTGTGATTTAATTAATATTGATGGAATGGGGGTTGTTTTTGGTGCTCGCTTTTTAGGACATGATATACCTGAGCGAGTTGCAGGTGTTGATTTATTCCACGAACTATTAGCAATGAGTAGTAAGCGTGATTTTCCTGTTTTTTTACTTGGAGCAACACCAGAAGTAGTGTGTAAAACTGTCGATAAAGTTAAGTTGCAAAACCCAAGTTTAACTATTGCGGGATATAACGATGGGTATTTTTGGGATGACGAAGAGGCTGTTGTAGATAAAATTCGTAAATCGGGAGCAAAGCTTTTATTTGTTGCTATTACCTCGCCTAAAAAAGAAAACTTTATTAATAAATGGCAAGATAAATTGGGTGTCGACTTTGTTATGGGGGTTGGTGGTACGTTTGATGTAGTTGCTGGAAAAGTAAAGCGGGCTCCAGTTTGGATGCAAAATGCGGGCTTGGAATGGTTTTATCGGGTAATGCAAGAGCCAAGCAGAATGTGGAAAAGATACTTTGTAACTAACTCAAAGTTTGCTTGGTACTTACTCAAAGCAAAATTTTCTGGTGGACAGTAGAACTTACTTTTTACTTATGTTTACTTTTGCTTAATTTATCGTACTAATTTATTTGATAGGCTTAAAATATAGTGTCAAAATTATTGAGAGATCCAGCTATACGCAGTTTATTGAATCGCATGCCCAATAATGTGCAAAACACCTTCACTGACGAGCAGTTAACTCACTTAAAAGTAGCCATTGGTGCAAGGCAGTGGGGAGACCATGCGGTTGATTTTCGGGGGGTTGCTAAGGTGTTGAAGTATCGTTACTATTTCGTTGTTTTAATGGGTAGAAATAGGCGTGAACTTAGTGGTAAAGAGAAAAAAATATCAGCTATTATTCAGACTTGCTTAATTAGTTTATTCACTTTTTTTATAGTAATTTTTTTGTTATTAACTATTTATCTTGTTAAATCGGCATTAGGTATTGATTTATTTGAAGATTACTCGTTAGGTGTTTGGTCATGGTTCAAAGGGCTGCTTAAATAGTGAATGGGTCGTGAGTTGTAATGTTTATTGTTTATATTTGTTTATATTTGTTTGTATTAATTTGTTTTTGTTTTTGCAATTATCTATGTCTTTTTATTGTTCAAAACTAATAGTATAGTATTGAATAATGTAGCTTGTTAATATATCATCAAACGCGGTTTTATGGAGCTTGCTTCATCTAAAAATAGATAGCCATAGGGAATACATAAGTATGACATCTTCAAGGACATTTAAGCCTACAAGCTCCTCGGATGCCAATTTCTACCGATTATTTGATATTTTTGCATTGTTTGTTGCTTTTCAATGTTCAGCTTTATTCTATGGATTTAATTTAACTCCTTTTTACATGGTTTCTGTATTGAGTGTTGCTCTAAGCTTTTTATACAGTGCTGAAATGTTTTCTACTTATCGTTCTTGGCGTGCAGGTAAATTTAGAACTATGGTGCTTTGTGCATGGGGTTCTTTATTTGTATCGTTTGCTTTTTTGTTTTTTATATCTTTTGCATTTAAGTTCACCGAGGCGCTTTCGCGCTTAGGTTTAGGTCTATGGTTTTTATTCAGCATCATTTTTCTATATTCATGGCGTTTAGCTGTACATTTATATAAAAGAAATCGTCGTAAGCTTGGTTTAAATCTAAGAAATGTAGCGATAGTCGGGGCAACTGAATCAGCTGTTTATTTGTATGATGAAATTATAAAAAATGATGAGCTTGGTTTTAAATTTTTAGGCTTTTTTGATGATCGTAAACCAGAGCGCTTATTTACTAATGTAACAACATACGATGTTGAAGGCACGATACAAAACGCTATTTGTGCAGCTCGGGATGGGAGTATTGATATACTTTACATTGCCTTACCAATGAAAGCTGATAAGCGTATTGCTGATTTACTATTGCAACTTGGTGATACGACCGTTGATGTACACATAATACCCGATTTTTTACTTTCTAATTTAATACATGCCCGTATAGAGCATGTGGGTGATGTTGATACTCTTAGTGTATTTGAATCACCTTTTATTGGTGCGCGAGAGTTTATTAAACGTACTGAAGATATTGTTGTTGCTTCAATTATTGTGATGTTAATCTCGCCTGTTTTATTGGTAATAGCTATAGCTGTTAAGGTTACTTCCACTGGACCTATAATATTTAAACAAGACCGTTACGGTCTTGATGGACGTAGAATTAAAGTCTGGAAATTTCGCTCGATGACAGTAACGGAGAACAGTGAAGTGGTAACGCAAGCAACTAAAAATGATAAGCGTATAACCAAGCTAGGTGCACTTTTACGTAGAACGAGTTTAGACGAGCTCCCACAATTTATAAATGTATTAAGAGGCGATATGTCAATTGTTGGTCCAAGACCACATGCAGTTGCTCATAATGAAGAATACCGCAAAAAAGTAGAGTTTTATATGTTTAGGCATAAAGCGAAACCAGGCATAACTGGTTGGGCTCAAATAAATGGCTGGCGCGGCGAAACAGATACACTAAATAAAATGACTAAGCGTGTAGAGTTTGATCTGCATTATATAAAAAATTGGTCATTATGGTTTGATATTAAGATAATCTTTTTAACAATTTTTAAGGGATTTAAAAATGCGAATGCATACTAATAACGTGACTCCATTGCTTTTTGCTTTGTGTTTAGGTACTTCTCTGCCAACTTTAGCTGATTTTAAAGCCGGCAGTTTGATAACTAAAGATGGTGCTGAAATTACTCCAACATTACAAACAGGCTTAAGTACTAATAATAACTTTTTCAGTACTCCTGAGAACGAGGAATCTCGTTTAATCTGGACAGTTGCTCCAAATGTTATTGCTGAAATTAAAGACGGACCAGATAGTTATAAAGTTAACTTGGGTACTAGCAGTTCATTGCATAATAAAGATACAGCTGATAATTTTACCCAAGTAAATATTGGTGCAGGTGTTCATAAAGAATTTACCAGTCAGCATCGGTTAGACTTCGATGGCACAGCTGATTGGCTGTACGAGCCTCGTGGTAGCGGTTTAACTGAAGGTTTAGGTAATACTATTAATGAACTGGTTAAATATCAGCAACAAGATATAACTGGTCGCTATGAGTATGGTGCGCTAAGTTCAAAAGCTCAAATTGCTCTAACAGCTGGTTTTTTTAGTAAAAAATATCAAAACTTTAGAGAAGTATCGCAGTTTCGTGATTACGATAAATCGCTAGTCGGTATTACCGGTTATTATAATACACAATCATCTACGCGTACTTTTTTAGAGGTTAAGCAAGAGAACTATCGTTATGGCGTACTTCAAGCCAATGGTATTTCGCGTGACTCTGATGACGTGAAGGTATTAATTGGTATGCAGTGGGATGCAACTGCGGTAACTTCTGGTTCGTTTAAAATAGGTTACCAGAATAAGGATTTTAGTTCGGATCAGCGCCAAAGTTTTAGTGGTATAAGTTGGGACGCGGCGGTTACGTGGCAACCATTGAGCTATTCTTCGGTTCAGTTGACAACGAGCCGAGCAGCTAAAGATCCACTCGTTCAAGGTGATTATATTAGAGAAAGTGCTTACGGCGTTCGCTGGAGTCATGGCTGGAGTGATGATTTAAGCTCACTTGCTAGTTTGAACTATATTGATGAAGAATACACTGGGGATATTGGTCGTAAAGATAAAACCAAAAATGCCCGCTTAGGTTTAAATTATACTGTTAATAGCTTTGGAATGGTTTCTACTTATGTTGATATCATGGATAAAAATTCTACGCAGGATAGACTTGAGTTTGATCGAGTGGTAGTAGGGATTAATTTTACGTTTGCATTAAAGGCTAATTAATGAATTTTAAAGGTGTTTTAAGTCTACTGCTATTATTTGTTAGCAGTATATGTTTTTCGCAAACAGCGCAAAACTATATTTTAGGCCCTGGTGATAAAATAGAAATTAAAGTATTTGGTCAACCTGACTTAGACGTGTCAGCACTGCTGGGGAATAGTGGAGAAGTAAACTATCCATTTTTAGGCAAGGTTAAGCTTGCTGGGTTGACTATTTCACAGGTTGAACAAGAGATTAGCAATGGCTTAAAGCCAAGTTATTTAGTTAATCCAAGCGTCTACGCGCAGGTCATTGAGTATCGTCCTTTTTATATACATGGAGAGGTTAAGGAGCCAGGGGCTTATCCTTATCAACCAGCAATGACAGTAAATCAGGCAATAGCTTTAGCTGGTGGCTTAACTGAACGAGCATCTGTTGATAAAGTATATATATATAAAGAGCAAACTAAAGAGCAGCAACATAAAGGTAGTTTAAACAGCCAAATTGCAGCGGGCGATACCATAAAAATAGAACAACGCTTGTTTTAAAGCAGTGTTAAAGGCAGTTATAAATGAATCACATATCAGAAAACCCTAGCAATAACGAAGAGATTATTAACCTAGGAGCTTATTTAAATATAATTAAGCGTGCAAAGTGGCGCATTTTAGGTTTTTCCATAGTTGTTACCCTTTTAACTATTATGGTGACATTAACTTTAATACCTAAATATAGTGCGACTGCGACGTTGTTAATAGAAGCTGAGCAGACTAAAGCAGTGAGCTTTGAAGAGATTTATGGTTCAGACTCTACGAAAAAAGAATATTATTTGACGCAGTTTGAGGTTATTAAATCTGACAGTATAGCCCGAGAGGTTATTACTAAGCTTGATTTGAAATCGCATAAAGATTTTATTGCTAAGCCTTCTGCTTTAGGTGAAATGAAAACGTCGATTAAAGAACTGCTACCATTTTTAAATAAAAAAGATTTCACGTTACTTTCTCTTGAGGAACAAGCACAAAGAGACATGATTGGCTTACTTGCTGCATTTAAGTCGAGATTGAGTGTGGAGCCTATTCGAAATACGCAGTTAGTACGTGTTAGTTTTGAGTCGAGTGACCCAAAATTAGCTGCATTAGTAGCAAATACTGTGGGTGAAATTTATATAGAAACTCAGATGCGTGCAAAAATGGGGATTACCCAACAAGCATCTACTTGGCTAAATACTCGCCTGTCGCAATTACGGATTCAACTCGATCGCTCTGAAGCGCGGTTACAAGCATATCGTGAAGAGCAAAAGTTAGTTGATATAGAGGGAATTGCTGGTCTTGTTACGCAAGAACTTGAACAAACGTCTCAGCAACTAATAACAGCCCGTAATGAGCAAAATAATTTACAGAGCATTAATCGCGTAATAAAAGAGTATGGTAACAACAATATTGAATTACTTGGCAGTATGCCCGAAATAACATCGCATGGAGTTGTTCAAGATGTAAAACGAGATGTTGTATTAGTTGAGCGTAAATTAAGTGAATTGGGTGAAGTATATGGTCCTAAACACCCAAAAATAATATCGGCTAAAGCTGAGCTTGCTACTGTTAAAGCTAATTTAAATAAGCAAATTAAAGATTTAATTACGGGTATTGAGAAAGAACTGAACCGTATTACGCGGACAGTTAAAGCACTAGAGAGAGCTTTAACAAATATACGCGCTGAGTATCAAGATATTACACGTAAAGAAACAGATTATAATCAACTTAAGCGTGAAGTCGAAACTAACCGTAATATATTTAATACGTTCTTATCTCGTTCTAAAGAAACCGAGGTAACTAGTGACTTTAGTTCTGCAGCTGCCCGCTTTACAGATCGAGCATATGCACCGATAAATCCAAGTAAACCTAATAAAAAGTTAATTATAATATTAGCGTTTTTAGCTAGTTTTGGGTTTGCGATAGTGATGAGTTTTGTATTTGATGCTTTAAACGATACGGTCAAAACAAAAAGTGATGTAGAGAGTAAGTTAGCGCAACGTATGTTAGGGCTTTTACCTCATGTAAAAACACCTAAAAATAGTGTGTTTCCGATTCATGCATACCTTGAAGATTATTATCGACGCTTTGCAGAGTCGGTGCGTACATTCCGTACTAGTTTATTATTAACTCAGTTAGATCGAGGTCATAAAATAATAGCGGTTACATCTAGCTCACCAGGTGAAGGTAAAACAACAACTTCAGCTAATTTAGCTATGTCGCTCGCGCAGATGGGTAAAGTATTGCTTATTGATGCAGATTTACGTAAGCCTAGTATTGCAAAACGTTTTGATATTCCAGTATTTCATCCAGGTTTAAGTAATTTAATTATAGGCACAGAGGAGCTTTCTGAGTGTGTGCACGTTGATGAGCAATCTGGTGTGTTTATTATGCCAAGCGGGCATATTCCAGGTAATCCATTGGAGCTTTTATCAAGCTCACGTTTTAGTGAGTTACTTGATGTGTTAAAGGCTAAATATGATCATATAATTATTGACACGCCACCTACACAAGCTGTTAGTGATGCATTAGTAATTGCACAAAGTGCCGACTCGGTAATTTATGTTGTTAAATCAGACATAACACGGATCAAACCAATTAAAGCAGGTATAGAGCGATTATTTGAAGTGAAAGCGCATGTTGCAGGCATTGTACTTAACCAGGTTGATATGAGTAAGTCTGGAGATGAGCATAGTTACGGTTACTATGATTATCATGACTATTCACAGAAACCTGAACAACTTTAAAAGTTATTGATTCGTAGCATATGATTGATATTCATTCGCATATATTGCCTGGCATAGATGATGGCGCTAAAGATTTAGATGAATCTTTAGCGCTATTAAAAGTTGCGCAAAACGATGGTATTACCCATATGGTTGCAACTCCGCATATTCATTTAGGTCGTTTTAATAACTCAACCTCACATATATATGATGATTTAGCCAATCTAAAAAGCCACGCAACAGCTGCCGGTATTACAGTAAAGCTAGCTGTTGCTGCAGAAGTACGACTTGACATTGAATTAATGGGGCTTGTAATCGCAAATAAGCTCCCGTTTATTGGTCAAATACACACTACGAATTATTTGTTATTAGAGCTTCCGCATTCCCATGTACCTCAAGGTTACGATAAGTTTATTATGTGGCTTGCTAAGCAAAATATTAAAGTAATTATTCCTCACCCAGAGCGAAATCGTGATATTCAATCAAATACTTTTTACATTGACCGTTTAAAGCAATTGGGTTGTAAATTTCAGCTAACAGCATCGAGCATAGAAGGCGCTTGGGGTGAAAAGGCAAAACAGATTAGTGAAAATATGCTAAAAGCTGATCTGGTTGATTACATAGCTTCTGATGCACACTCTGTAAAGCGCAGACCTCCTATTTTAAGTAACGCAATGCGTATTATTAGCGAGTTAATAGGGTCTGAGAAAGCAGAAGCTTTATTTGTAACTAACCCTTTTAGTTTAACTGAGTCTTTATTTTGTGATTGATTTAAAATATCGGAAATTCATTCAGATTGGCTTTTTAGCTATAATAACTTTAATTATATGTTATAGCAGTATGCAAAGTATGCGTGCAAATGCATGGTACTTTAATGGGCTTAATACGCTAAAGCAGTTATCCTCTCCGATAGATAATTCTGAGCTATTGAATGCTGAGAATGCAATTAGTTTAGCAACCGAAATTGAGCCAACACAACCTCATTACTGGCAATTATATGCTTATATAAAAATGCTAAAGCTTACTACAAACAAATCTTTTATCGACAGTGATAAAAAAAAATTAGTTTATAAACAAGTAGAACAAGCGTTGTTAAAGTCTATAAAACTTAGGAAAACATGGGCTGAAACTTGGATTTCGCTCGCAGAGGTAGTCAGTTATCAAGAGGGACCAAGTGATCGAGTCTACAACTACATTCAGCAAGCAAAAAAAATGGGACCAAATAAGATAGCTGTGCATTTAGGTGCAATACAAATAGCATTAGTAAATTGGCATCAGTTACCACCAAAGTATAAAGCATTATATGTTAATGAACTTAACTTAGCTGTACAACATGGTTATCAGTTTTATGATGTATTTAATATTGCACAGCAAGTTAACGGATTACCTACACTTTGCTTATCGCTGCAATTTGGTACGGCTTTTGAAAAAGTAAGGGTTAGTAACCACTATAGAAAATATTGCTAAGCTTGATTACTTAATATTCATAATAGCTATATAAAAATACCCAGAGCCTTAGAAGGGCTCCAGGTAACAAAGTTGCTCTAATTCGAGCCTTGCGTTAACTAAAAATACTTTCAAATTCGTAGGGAGAAGAAAGTACTAAAAGTATAGTAAAGTAATAATATAATGCGTTACTATTTTTTTATTTAGCTAAATTCAAGAGTAAATCATTAGTTTTATTTGTTGTTTTTATTACTGAGTTTTTATACCCAACTTATTAACTGCGTATTTTGTACTAAATCTCTTGGTAGCGAATTTTTGATCTTATTTTTTTGCCATTTACCTAGCCCAATAGGGCATCCGCATAGTGTTAAAACTACTTCGCCTATTGTTTGGGTTACTTCATTTAAGCGTATATCTTTGCCTTGAAAATAATCATTTGCTTGCTCGTTATTTAAAGCATAAATGTTACTTGCACATTCGCTACCAAACACAGTTGCAAACTCGTGCGTGAGCCTTACGCCATTTTTATGAATGATTCCAATTTGAATACCTAATCGAGCATATTTAATTTTATTTTGTACTGCTTCAAAGCCTTCAGGAAATAACCACAACTCTTTGTCGCGTTGCATTAAGCTGCCAGGCAGTGCCATTAGCCCAAAGTGCTTTTTAAGTGATTCCATAAAAGCAGCACTTTGTTTTTTATCATACTCGTTAAACGGGAATGCTCCTTTTTTAACTGTTTGATTTGGGTTATCGCAACTGGCGTGCTTTTTAAATTTAGCGATAAAAAAGCCTTCGCTGTCGAATGTTTGTGGCCAAACATGCAAATAACCTTCGCTTGTTGTGGCTTTGTTTGCGCCTTCAAATAAATTACTTAACGATTGTGGGGCAATATAGTCACCAAACTCACTCAGTAAATAATCACACACTTGTTGGTTTTCGAGCGGTGTAAGCGTGCAGGTTGAATACACTAATGTACCGCCTGGCTTTAATGCATAAAATGCGCTTTTAATTAAGTCTTTTTGTACTTGGGCTATTTCGATATTTGATTCTATTGACCAGTTTTTAAGAGCATCGGCATCTTTACGTACAGTCCCTTCGCCTGAGCAGGGAGCATCTAACAATATGCTATCAAAGCATTCAAACATGTAGTTACCAAATATAACGCCATCAAAATGTGATAGCGCACAATTACCAACTCCCATACGTTTTAATGTAGCGCTGAGCACCTTTAAACGTGATGACGAAAGTTCGTTTGCAACTAATACGCCTTGGTTATTCATAAGCGCAGCAAGTTGCGATGTTTTTGAACCTGGTGCAGATGCAACATCAAGCACGTAATTATTTTGAGGGTCAGCGAGTTCAATACTTTGTTTTAAAGCGATAGGAGGTAGCATTGAGCTTGCCTCCTGCACGTACATTGCACCACTTAAATGTAGATCGGTATTACCCAGTGCCAAGTTTTGATCTTCGTCACTTGGGCGTTCTAACCAAAAACCTTCACTGCACCATGGTATAGGGGTTAGTAGCCAGTTTTTTTGTGTCGCTTTATTTACAAATTCTTCCACAGTGATTTTTAAAGTATTAACGCGAATTGATTTTCTGAGGGGGCGACGACAAGCACTTATAAAGTCATCTAAATTTAAATGCTCAGGTAAATAGGTTTTTACGTCGTCAATAAAATGCTCAGGAATAAAAGTGTTGGCGTTCACGCGTTGGCTCATACTATAAAAATAAAGCGCGATAATAACATTTATATAAGGTGGTTTCAGCGCTAAAAACTCTAATTTTTGCTTTATTACTGTGTCGACACTTCATTACTTTTAACTATTTATTAGCTGTATTTAACTCATTTATAGCTATTTTACTTTAATAGTGTCGACAATGAGGGTGTTTTTTAGTCGTTTTTAAAGGTTTTAGGGTTGACATAAATTACCAATAAGCACATAGTGACTGCATAAATTGTCGACAATATAAAAGATACCTATGACCGAAACCTTTTTAAACGAAGCTCCTATTACTACTGCATCAGATCAAGTGTTTGTAGATATGCGCCGTGAAATAGTAGAGGGCAGCATAATACAGGGCAGCAAAATATCTGAGCCAGAATTAGCAAAGCGTTATGGTGTAAGCCGTGCAACGCTTCGCGAAGCATTAAATCGTTTAGAAAGCTGTTACTTAGTTGAACGTAAAGCAAATGTGGGTTGCCGAGTAGTTGCACTTACCGCAGAGCGTTTAATTGAAGTATACCAAGTTCGTAGTTCGCTTGAAGGATTAGCTTGCAGGCTTGCTGCCGACAATATGGCTGCCGATGAAGTACAAGGCTTAAAGCAATTACTTAATCAACATTTAAAAACACAACGTGTAAAAGAAGGCGAGTCGTATTATCAAGAGGCTGGCGATTTAGACTTTCATTATCGAATAATTAAAGGCAGTAAAAATGCTCATTTAATTCATTTGTTATGTAACGGACTTTACCAATTAATAAGAATGTACCGAGTACAAATGGGCATGGTGGGGCCGCGTGTATCAAAAGCGTTTGATGAGCATTTAGCTATTATTAATGCAATAGAAAACCACGACGGTGAACTTGCCGAAATGCTCATGAAGCGACATATAAGCGCATCGCAAGCAAATATTCAAACCAAATTCGATTTATTAACGGCTCAAAACTCATGAGCAGCTCAAAAGTTACTAGCCGTTAAAGTTAAGCAGAACAGTCATATTTAGATATTAAAAATAGTAGTTACTCCACGTAGCAACCGTTCAAAGTTAGGAGAAAGTAATGTCAGCAGGATTAAAATTTAAACAGGCTATTGCTAATAATCACCCTTTACAAGTTGTAGGGACTATTAACGCATACACCGCGATGATGGCTGAAAAAATGGGTCACCAAGCAATTTACCTCTCAGGTGCGGGCGTGGCCAACGCTTCTTTTGGTATGCCTGATTTAGGAATGACCAGCCTTGATAATGTACTTGAAGATATTCGTCGTATTACCGGTGCGAGCGATTTACCTTTGTTAGTTGATGCAGATACAGGGTGGGGCGGCGCATTTAATATTGCACGCACCGTTAAAGAAATGACCAAAGCCGGTGCTGCTGGTTTTCATATAGAAGACCAAGTAGCACAGAAGCGTTGTGGTCACCGTCCTAATAAAGAAATTGTTAGCCAAGACGAAATGGTTGACCGTATTAAAGCGGCGGTTGATGCAAAAACCGATAATGATTTTTATATTATGGCGCGTACCGATGCGTTTCAAAAAGAAGGATTAAACGCAGCAATTGACCGCGCAGCGGCATGTGTAGAAGCAGGGGCTGACGCTATTTTTGCAGAAGCAGTACACGACCTTGCTGATTACCAAGCATTTGCAAAAGCGATTGACGTTCCAATTTTGGCAAACATTACCGAGTTTGGTCAAACGCCTATTTATACCAAAGAGCAGTTAAGTGATGTGGGCGTTAAAATGGTGCTTTACCCATTAAGTGCGTTTAGAGCAATGAATAAAGCGGCGTTAAACGTGTATTCAGCTATTTTGAATGAAGGCTCGCAACAAAGCCAAATAGAAAACATGCAAACACGTGCAGAGCTATACGACTTTTTAGATTACCACACGTACGAGAACACACTCGACACCCTTTTTTCATCAAAATCTGACAAGTAAATAAACACTAATAAAAACACACACAAATTATAGATAGGAGAAGATCATGGTCGATAAAGCATTGAGTGGCGCAGGTTTACGCGGACAAGTAGCAGGTCAAACAGCATTATGTACAGTTGGGCAAAGCGGTTCGGGTTTAACGTATTGTGGTTACGATATTAGCGAACTTGCCGAAAAAGCTCAGTTTGAAGAAGTCTCGTTTTTACTTTCTCGTGGTGAGTTACCAACCACCAGCGAACTTGTACAATATAAAGCTAAATTAAAAAGCTTACGCGGCTTACCGAGTGCACTTAAAACCGTTCTTGAAAATATTCCTAAAGACGCGCATCCAATGGATGTAATGCGCACGGGTTGCTCTATGTTGGGTAATCTTGAAATAGAAAATGATTTTAGCCAAGCTAACGATGCAATCGACCGAATGGTTGCGGTATTCCCTAGTATTATTTGTTATTGGTATCGTTTTACTCACGATGGCGTACGTATTGAAACACAAACTGACGATGACTCAGTTGGTGCGCATTTTTTAACGCTGTTACATGATAAAGCCCCAAGTGAATTGTTTGCTCAAGTAATGAATGTATCGTTAATATTATACGCAGAGCATGAGTTTAACGCCTCTACGTTTACGGCTCGCGTGTGTGCGTCAACGCTTTCAGATATTCATTCTTGCGTAACGGGTGCAATTGGTACGCTGCGTGGTCCATTACATGGTGGCGCAAACGAAGCAGCAATGGATATGATTCAAGGTTTTACAAGTGTTGAGCATGCTGAGCAAGAAGTAATGGGCATGCTGGAGCGTAAAGACAAAATAATGGGCTTTGGCCATGCTATTTATCGTGAGTCTGATCCGCGTAACGTTATTATTAAAAAGTGGTCCGAAAAACTAGCCGATGAAGTGGGCGACAATGTGCTTTATCCTGTGTCTGTTCGCTGTGAAGAAATTATGTGGCGCGAGAAAAAACTGTTTTGTAATGCCGATTTTTTCCATGCATCTGCTTATCACTTTATGAATATTCCAACTAAGTTATTTACGCCAATATTTGTAATGAGCCGTGTTACAGGTTGGACCGCGCATGTTAAAGAGCAGCGCACTAATAACCGTATTATTCGCCCAAGCGCTGACTACACAGGACCTGATGCACGTAGTTACACACCAATCGAATCAAGATAATAGGTTACCAACTCTCATGTATATTCGAATAATTTAGCTGGTTAAATATGACCACACATGAGAGTTGGTAAGTGAATTAAGGTGAACTCTATATTCACCTTTTATGGCTTTAATGCTTTATATAATAAAAAACCTGCAAACCTAAAGCCTTTCTTAATAACCCCGTCACCAATTAGCGAACTTTTATTATGACCATAATTAATAATACCCAATACCGTAAATCTCTACCTGGCTCAAATGTTGATTATTACGACACTAAAGAAGCGGTTGATGCAATTAAGCCTGGCGCATATGCCACACTACCTTATACATCGCGCGTACTTGCTGAAAACTTAGTACGTCGATGCGACCCTGCAATGTTAACCGATGCACTTAAGCAGCTAATTGAGCGCAAACAAGATTTAGATTTTCCTTGGTATCCGGCGCGAGTAGTGTGCCATGATATTTTAGGGCAAACAGCGCTTGTTGATTTAGCAGGTTTGCGTGATGCAATTGCTGCTAAAGGTGGCGATCCGGCAAAAGTAAATCCAGTTGTACCAACACAGTTAATTGTTGATCATTCATTATCGGTTGAGCATGCTGGGTTTGACCCCGATGCGTTTGAAAAAAACCGTTCAATAGAAGATAGACGCAACGATGACCGTTTTCATTTTATAAATTGGACTAAAACAGCTTTTAAAAACATTGATGTGATCCCGCCGGGTAACGGGATTATGCATCAAATTAATCTTGAAAAAATGTCGCCGGTTATTCAAAACCGTGATGGCATTGCATTCCCTGATACCTTAGTTGGAACCGATAGCCATACCCCTCATGTAGATGCGCTAGGTGTGATAGCGGTGGGTGTAGGTGGGCTTGAAGCCGAAAGCGTAATGCTTGGTCGCGCCTCTTATATGCGCCTGCCAGATATTGTAGGCGTTGAGCTTACGGGTATTCGCCAACCGGGTATTACAGCCACCGACATTGTACTTGCCATAACCGAATTTTTACGTGGGCAACGTGTGGTATCGGCTTATTTAGAATTTTATGGTGAAGGTGCTGATGCACTAACCCTTGGCGACAGAGCAACAATTTCGAACATGACGCCAGAATTTGGCGCGACCGCCGCGATGTTTTATATCGACGAAATGACAATTGATTACTTGCGTTTAACCGGCCGTGAAGAAGAGCAAATTGCACTGGTAGAAAACTACGCTAAAACCACAGGTTTGTGGAGTGACAGCCTAAAAACAGCTAAATACGACCGCGTACTTACGTTTGATTTATCAAGCGTGGGTCGTAATATTGCAGGACCATCTAATCCGCATCGCCGTGTATCAACAAGTGATTTAGCAAAAGAGGGTATTTCGGGCGTTGTCGAAAACGAAGAAGGCTTAATGCCTGATGGCGCATGTATTATTGCAGCTATTACCAGTTGTACAAATACGAGTAACCCACGTAACGTAATTGCCGCTGCACTGCTTGCACGTAATGCAAATGCAAAAGGTTTAACGCGTAAGCCTTGGGTTAAAACGTCACTTGCACCAGGCTCTAAAGCGGTTCAATCGTATCTTGAAGATGCAAATTTACTCACAGAGCTTGAGCAGCTCGGCTTTGGTATTGTGGGTTTTGCCTGCACAACGTGTAACGGTATGAGCGGGGCACTTGACCCTGTTATTCAAAAAGAAGTAATTGAACGTGATTTATACGCAACGGCTGTACTTTCAGGTAATCGAAACTTTGACGGGCGTATTCATCCATATGCCAAGCAAGCTTTTTTAGCGTCTCCTCCTTTAGTTGTTGCTTACGCGATTGCCGGTACTATTCGTTTTGATATTGAAAAAGATATTTTAGGGCAAGATCAGCAAGGTAACGATATTACACTTAAAGATTTATGGCCATCTGATGAAGAAATAGATGCAGTAGTTAAGCAAAGCGTTAAGCCTGAGCAATTTAGAAAAGTGTACGAGCCAATGTTTAACTTAACCGTAGATTACGGTGAAGATAACGATCCATTGTATGAGTGGCGCCCACAAAGTACGTACATTCGTCGTCCGCCTTATTGGGAAGGTGCATTAGCGGGTGAGCGCACAATGACCGGTATGCGTGCACTTGCTGTACTTGGTGACAACATTACAACCGATCATTTATCGCCTTCAAACGCAATTATGGCAAGTAGTGCCGCTGGCGAATACCTAACTAAAATGAACGTCCCAGAGGAAGATTACAACTCGTACGCAACGCACCGAGGCGATCATTTAACAGCGCAGCGTGCAACATTTGCAAACCCTAAACTACTTAATGAAATGGTACTCGATGAAAACGGCGAAGTTATACAAGGCTCGTATGCCCGACTAGAGCCACAAGGTACTAATACACGCATGTGGGAAGCAATTGAAGCGTATATGGAGCGCAAACAACCACTTATTATTGTAGCCGGAGCCGATTACGGACAAGGTTCGTCGCGCGATTGGGCTGCAAAAGGTGTAAGGCTTGCTGGCGTTGAAGTTATTGCAGCAGAGGGCTTTGAGCGTATTCATCGTACTAACTTAGTGGGTATGGGTGTATTGCCACTTGAATTTAAAGCAGGCACAACCCGTAAAACGCTCAAGCTTGATGGTAGTGAAAGTTATGATGTAACAGGCGAGCCAACGCCTGGTTGTACGCTTAATTTATCTATCACACGTACAAATGGCGAAGTGTTAAATATACCCATGAAGTGCCGTATAGATACCCAAGAAGAGCTTTCTATTTATGCTGCTGGCGGTGTATTACAGCGCTTTGCACAAGACTTTTTAGAAGCCACTAAAACTGCATAAGGAAAGGGTTATTTATGTTTAAACCGCAAATTAAAGTGCCTGCAACCTATATGCGAGGCGGCACTAGTAAAGGTGTGTTTTTTAATTTAACTGATTTACCAAAACCTGCTCAAGTAGCAGGCGAGGCACGCGATAATTTATTACTGCGTATTATAGGCAGTCCCGATCCGTATGCCAAACAAACGGATGGTATGGGTGGCGCTACGTCTAGTACCAGTAAAACAGTCATTTTAAGTAAAAGTGAGCAAGCCGATCACGATGTTGATTATTTATTTGGTCAAGTGGCGATAGATAAGCCCTTTGTTGATTGGAGCGGTAACTGCGGTAATTTAACATCAGCAGTGGGTGCTTTTGCCATTAGTAATAGTTTGGTCGATAAAAGCAGAGTACCCGATAACGGTGTTGCTATTGTGCGTGTGTGGCAGGCTAATATTAAAAAAAGTATTTTAGTCCATGTACCAATAACTAATGGCGAAGTACAAGAAACCGGTGATTTTGAGCTCGATGGCGTTACATTTCCTGCAGCCGAGGTAAAGCTTGAATTTATTGACCCAGCTGATGGTGATGGCGCCTTATTTCCAACTGGCAACGTAGTTGATAGCTTAGAAGTACCAGGCGTTGGCACTTTAAAAGCAACAATGATAAACGCAGGTATACCTACCATATTTATTAATGCGGCTGATATTGGTTATACCGGCACCGAGCTGCAAGACGATATTAATAACGATGTTGCTGCACTTAAAAAGCTTGAAACTATTCGTGCTTATGGTGCTGTAAAAATGGGCTTAATTACTGATATTAGTGAAGCACAAGCTCGCCAACATACGCCTAAAGTTGCGTTTGTTGCATCGCCTTTAGATTATAAAGCGTCTAGCGGAAAGCTTATTGAATCTGCAAACATTAACTTATTAGTGCGCGCTATGTCGATGGGTAAACTGCATCACGCCATGATGGGCACAGCTGCTGTTGCTATTGGTACTGCCGCAGCTATTGAAGGTACGCTGGTTAATGTAGCCGCTGGAGGCGGCGCATTAAGTGAAGTAAACTTTGGTCATCCATCGGGCACATTAAAAGTGGGTGCAGAGGCTAAAAATAATGCGGGTAATTGGCAAGTTACCAAAGCAAGCATGAGTCGCAGTGCGCGTGTACTTATGGAAGGCG
Organism: Pseudoalteromonas sp. Z9A5; assembly: GCF_011378875.1. NCBI lineage: Bacteria > Pseudomonadati > Pseudomonadota > Gammaproteobacteria > Alteromonadales > Pseudoalteromonadaceae > Pseudoalteromonas > Pseudoalteromonas sp. Z9A5. Next base: position 60,057 of record NZ_WTLC01000019.1, on the reverse strand, counting down.
TTGTAAGAGTCCCTCAGTAAACTTTTAATATTAATTAGTTAAATTACAGCATTAATACATTGAATCTATTTATTATTTTTGTAAAATATAAGTAAGCCCTTATTTTTTAATTTAAGGGCTTTTTTTCAAACTTTAAAAGGATTTAAAAATGAATAAAATTATTATTGGATTTGCTTTAACTATTTCATCGTTTGGGGCACTTGCGCAAAGTGCTGATGGTTGGCCAGAAGGCGGTGCAATGCACACTGGCAATACTTATAATTTAGAGGGCAATAGATACAAAATTAAAATCAGTAAAATGATGAATGAAATTTACCCGCAACTAACTGACGACTACCAAGTAGATGCAGTTAAAGCCCAAATAAAAGCATGGGAGCAGTATATAGACGCTACATGTAACGTTGTTGGAGTAGCAACAGGTGCTGGTGGCTCTTGGCCCTCAACGTATAGTGTTAAATGCGAAAGAAGCCTAAGTTATGATAGATACTTTGCGACTAAAAATGCGCTAAAGTGTGTTAATAGATTGAGCAAAGAAGAGTTTGTAGGGCGTAGCGAAAAGTTAAATTGTTTAATTCAAACATTAAATATAAAAATATTTTAAGACCTACATAGCGCTACAGCTAAATTATACAGTTAGCTGTAGTATTTTAGGCTTTATAGCAACTCAATACTTACTGTTGCGCCTTTTTCGATATTGCCGCTTTGTGCTGGCACTACAATTAGGCAGTTAGCTTTACTAAGCGACGAAAGTACACCCGAGCCCTGTTTATTAAACGGGGCAACCACCAAGTCACCTTGCTCGTTAATTGTTGCAGTCCCGCGCTGAAAGTCGGCTCTTCCTGGGCGCTTTTTAATAACGGATGTAGTAACAGCGTTAAAGCGCATTTTAGGGTTTACTTCACCAAGCCCCGACAGCTTTTGCAGTGCAGGCTCTACTAACTGATTAAACGTAACAGCAGCCGACACAGGGTTACCTGGCAAGCCAAAAAAGTAACTGTTACTTAGTTTACCAAAGGCAAAAGGTTTGCCAGGTTTCATGGCTATTTTCCAAAAGTGAATTTCGCCAATCTCGTTAAGCACTTCTTTAGTAAAGTCGGCTTCACCAACCGATACACCGCCTGAGCTTATTACGGCATCGGCAAGTTCGTTCGCTTTTAAAAATGCATTAGTAATGAGTTCTTTGTTATCAGGGATAATTCCTAAATCAAGCACGTCTATATTTTTTTGTTGCAGCGCACTAATAATAACAGCGCGGTTACTTTCAAAAATAGCGCCTTGTTTAAGAGGCTGCCCTGGTTCAATTAGCTCATCGCCTGTAGAAAGTACGGCTATTTTTAGGGTTCTGATTACGTCTATATTAGCAATGCCCAAAGATGCAAGTAGTCCCACATCAACGGCTTTTAATTTATCACCGGCTTTTAAAATAACATCGTCTATTGCAATATCTTCGCCGGAAAAACGCACGTTTTCATTTAGTTCTGGTTGTGCTGTAAACGTAATTTTATCGCCATTTACCGAGGCGTTTTCTTGCATTACAACGCCGTTAGCGCCGGGTGCAATGGCGGCGCCGGTCATTATTCTTACACATTGCCCTGGGGTAAGCGTTTTTTCAAAAACTTGCCCTGCAAACACGCTACCTACTTGTGTATAGGTTAAGCTTTTATCTGAAATACATAGCGCATAACCATCCATTGCAGAGTTATTATGAGCCGGTACGTTTATAGTTGATTTAACATCGCTTGCTAAAATGCGATCAACGCTTTGCATTATTTTGATGGTTTCAGCGCTTTTAACAGGTGTTATTACGCTAAGTATATTTTGTATTGCAGTTTCAATTGGTAACAAACCGGGTGCATTGCAAACATCGTTCATATATATTGCTTACTTAAATCATTTTATTTTGAAACAATACTTATAATGTCAAAGCTTTACAATACATGGTTGGGTTATTTTTTGCTTATAGCATGCATGCTTTCGTGCAGCGTAAACGCAAAAGAAACGCTGCAAGTAGCCGTAGCGAGTAATTTTAAAATTGTATTGCAAACCCTACTAAAAAAATCCCCATTACCTAATGTTGACGTGAAAATATCAGCCGCTTCTAGCGGTGTTTTATATTCGCAAATAGTGCATGGCGCGCCATTTGATGTGTTTTTATCGGCTGACGATTTTCGACCGCAATCGCTTATTAAAGAAGGTTATGCCGAGCAAAGTAGCTTAATCACTTACGCTTTAGGCGAACTTGCTTTATGGCAACCCAAAGCTGAAAAAGTAAATGATAAAGTAGCCATTGCTAATCCGCGTTTTTCACCTTACGGGCGTGCCTCAGAGCACTACGCTAATAACCATTTTAAAAAGCCAGTAAATTATGTGTACGGGAATAACATTACGCATGCTTTTCAGTTTGTTGAAAGCGGTAATGTAGGAGTCGGGCTGGTGGCTGTTTCATCACTAAAGGCGGCTTACAGTAACACTCAAAATCAAAAGTATTTAGATTACACCGTGCTGCCTACCAATCAATATCCCGATATAATTCAACAGGGTGTTATTATTAAGTCGACTAAAAAACTCGCTAGCGCTAAGCAACTCATGCAATTTTTAATGACGCAGGCTACGCAGCAGCAGTTAATTGAATTAGGTTACAGAATAAAGGACAACAATGCTTCAAAGTGATTTAACTGCGCTGTGGTTAACTATAAAACTTGCCTTTATAACCGCAGTGCTCCTTCTTGTTTTTTGTATTCCGGTGGCTTACAAGCTCGCTGGCTATAATGGTAAATTTAAACCATTTTTAGAGGCATTAATTGCAATGCCTTTAGTGCTGCCGCCTACGTTATTAGGGTTTTACTTACTTGTTTTATTTTCGCCTGATCACGCTTTTGGGCAGTTTTGGTTTTGGCTAACGGGTACGCAGCTGGCGTTTAGTTTTCAGGGCGTGGTTATTGGTTCGCTTTTTTATTCGCTGCCTTTTGTAATGCAGCCTCTTGTGGCTGGGTTTAAGCATATTAATCAAACCTATAACGAAGCTGCCATTGCGCTTGGGTTAAGCCCGTTTAAACGCTTTGTGCATTTAATTATTCCGCTTTTAAAACCCAGTATTGGTAGCGCATTTGCTTTAGGCTTTGCGCACACATTGGGTGAGTTTGGTTTGGTATTAATGATTGGCGGTAATATTCAGGGGCAAACACAGGTGGTGTCTATTGCGCTTTATGACCATGTTGAATCGTTAAATTATACGGCGGCGCATCAGCTTTCACTTATTTTACTGGCTATTTCGTTTGCCTGTTTAGTGCTGTTATTTAAGTTTAATAAAAGCATTGTAGGGGTTAAGCAATAACATGATTAAATTAAGCCTTTTTAAAGCACTCAATAATTTTGATTTAGATATAAACCTTGAGCTTGAGTCGTTTAATGTACTCGGTGTTTACGGGCCTTCTGGCTCGGGTAAGTCAACATTGCTGCGTTGTATTAGTGGTTTAGAGCCTGCAAAAAGTGTTTATGTAAATAATCAGCCAGTGCATGAGTTACCAAGCGATAAACGCGGTATTACGCTTCAGTTGCAATCGTGCCCGTTGTTTCCTCATTTAGATGTAGTAGGTAATTTAGCGTTTACACAAAAGCACTGCGGGAATAAGCAAACCAGCTTAACGCTAGAATACGTTGTTAAAACACTCGAATTACAAGACTTACTAAACCGTGATGTACAAAGCTTATCGGGTGGCGAACGCCAACGTGTAGTATTTGCGCGTACGCTGTTAGCCGGTCAAAAATTTATAATGCTTGATGAGCCTTTTAGTGCGCTTGATTGGTCATTGCGTTTTAAAACGCTCACTAAACTTAGCGAGTTTGCAGTTAAGTTTAATATTAAATTTATAATAGTAAGTCACTCATTAAAAGAGCTGCTATTTTGCTGCGATACCCTTATTCAGCTTGATAAAGGGAAGGTGATAAACCAAGGTGCAAGTGCACACGTTGCAAAAGCTATTTATGCAAACGATAGGCAAACACCGCTGAGCTTAATTAATTACAATGTGGTTAAATTTGATGAAGACTACGGGCTATATCAACTGCAATTACAGCAAAGTGAGCAGCCGCTTTTTGTGCTTCCTGCACTTGTAGATAGCAGTAATAAGCTAATTATAGAAAGTGAGCAAATGTCGTTTAGTGCGTTAAAGCCTGAGCAAACAACGCACAGCAATGTTTTAAAGTCGGTATTAACTCAGGCTGAGCTTATTAATAATAAGTGGCAGTTAACGCTTAATGTAGATGGGCAAACATTGTATTGCTTGGCTTCAAGACGAGTGTGGGACAAAAACGACTTTAAAGTGGGCGATGTGCTTTATACAACGATCAGTAATCTAGAATAACTAAATGCTGCACACCGCACATTGACTGTTTTTAGCTATTTTAAAACGATTAAATTCCATGCTTAAACCATCCACCAGCAATAAGTGTTCGCTTAAGCCGCTGGGCAAACCAGCAAGCATTTTTAGCGCTTCAGTAGCCTGAATACTGCCTATTAGCCCCACAATAGGGGAAAGTACGCCGGATTCAGAGCAGCTTTGTGTTTGTTCACTAAAAAGTTGTGATAAACAGCCATAACAGTGGCTGTTTTCATCCATAGTAAAACAGGCGACTTGTCCTTCCATACGTATTGCAGAGCCGGACACCAGCGGAACTTTAGCTTTAAAACAGGCGCTATTAAGTGCATTACGCGTTGCTAGGTTATCTGAGCAATCAATTACTATATCAATGTTATTAAATAGCTGTTCTGTAGAGGTACTTGCATCAAAAAATGCCTCAATAGTGTTTATGTCTATTTCACTATTAAGCGCGTTAAGCTGTTTTTTAGCAGCACTGCATTTTGAGCTACCAATATCACTTTCTTTATACAGTATTTGCCTTTGCAGGTTGGTCACGTCTATTTCATCGTTATCAACTAAGGTAAGGGTCCCAACGCCAGATGCCGCTAAGTATTGACCTACCGCACACCCAAGCCCACCCACACCAATAACTAAAGCATGCGATTGCCATAGTCGCTCTTGTCCGTCTATATCAAGCTGCGGCAGCATAATGTGTCGAGAATAGCGCAGTTGCTGCTGGTAAGTTAATGGTGGCTTTTGCATTTTTAGACTTCTCATACTTTTTTTGAACAATACCAAGTTGTTAAATCCTAGAGCAAGTAGTAACGCTTTTTATTTGCACTGTAACAGTCCATAGCCCTTCACTCATATAGTGCAACTATAACGTATTAAAACAGTAAATACATATAACCAACTGAAATTGATGGCTTTTAATTAGTGGCTCAGTAATTGCTGTAGTAGGTTAACTAAAATTTAACAAACATTGGGCTGCTACTCATCTAAAAGAGTGGGGCATTAGTAAAACAATAATACGTTTACGAGGAAATAAACATGCAACCGAGTTCTGGGTTTAACCTAATATCCTTTAAAGGAAAAATGAAAGTATTACATCTGAGTTGGATGGTCTTTTTTGTGTCATTTTTTGTATGGTTTAACCATGCCCCTTTACTAGGTGCAATTGCGGGTTCGCTTGGGATCACCATGGCACAAGTTAAAACGTTACTCATTTTAAATGTAGCGTTAACTATTCCTGCCCGCGTTGTGGTGGGTATGTTAACCGATAAATTTGGTCCTCGTATTGTTTATTCAGCATTACTTATTACCTGTAGCATTCCGTGTTTTATGTTTGCTATGGCAACTACATTTGAACAAGCGGCGCTGGCGCGTTTTGCTTTAGGTTTTATTGGTGCTGGCTTTGTTGTGGGCATTCGAATGGTGAGTGAATGGTTTCCTGCTAATGAGTTGGGTATAGCGGAAGGTATTTATGGCGGCTGGGGTAATTTTGGTTCAGCAGCTGCGGCTATGTTATTGCCAATTATTGCACTAATGTTTGGCGGCGAAGATGGCTGGCGTTATGCAGTAGGTTTAACCGGTGTATTAAGCGTTATATTTGGTGTTATTTGGTACTTAAATGTAACCGATACGCCAAAAGGCGGTACATACTTTAAGCCTAAAAAAGTAGGCGCAATGGAAGTAACCAGTAAAGGCGACTTTGTATTACTGCTTATTATGAAAATCCCTATGTACGGCGCATTAGCATTACTTACTTGGAAGCTTTCGCCAACCGGTGCTAACTTAATTTCGGCTAATTTTGTACTTGCTGTGTATGCTTTTTTAGTTCTACTTTATATTTACGAAGTGTATAAAACCTTTGACGTAAATGGTCATATTTTTAAAGAGCCAGTACCTGAGTCGCATCGTTATGAGTTTAAACAAGTGGCTGTTTTAAATGTTTTATATTTTACAACCTTTGGTTCTGAGCTTGCGGTTGTATCTATGTTGCCACTGTTTTTTATGGATGTGTTTGGTCTTGATATGGTGTATGCGGGTATTTTAGCCTCTGCTTACGCATTTATGAACTTAGCATCTCGCCCTGGTGGCGGTTGGATTTCAGATAAACTGGGTCGCCGTATAACACTTATTGTACTTACGACGGGTCTTGCTGTTGGTTATTTTGTAATGGGCTTGGTTGATGCATCGTGGCCTTTATGGCTTGCTGTTGTAGCTGCTATGGCATGTTCGTTCTTTGTGCAAGCAGGTGAGGGCGCTGTATTTGCCGCAGTACCGCTAATTAAACGTCGTTTAACTGGGCAAATTGCAGGTATGACAGGCGCTTACGGTAATGTAGGCGCAGTAGTTTACTTAACGGCATTATCACTTGTTGATTATAAAACCTTCTTTTTCATTATTGCGGGTAGTGCATTACTTGGCTTAGGCGCGCTGTTTTTTATGAAAGAACCAGACGGACACATTACCGAAGTAAATGAAGACGGCACCGTTGAACTTATTTCAGTGACTTAAGGCATTATTGACGATGTTTGATGAAACACTCCAAGCTAAAGCGTTAAAAAATGAACTCAACGTTTCATTTGGCGGGCACAGCGCTAAAGGGTTAAAAGCAGAAAACCAAGATGCGTTTGCAGCCCTTAATACCAAAGCGCAAGAAAAAGAGTCTAAAGGCGTTATTGCCTGTTTAGCCGATGGGTGTTCATCAGCAAAAAATGCGAAACAAGCGTCTCAACTTTCGGTCACTCATTTTATAAATGAGTATTTAAATACCCCCGAAAGTTGGGCAGTTAAAAAGTCAGTGTCGAAGGTATTAGCGAGTTTAAATCAGTGGCTGTATTCGCAATCGGTTAATTACAATCACCTTGGTCAACGCCAAGCCGATTGGATGACCACTTTTACAGCACTTATTTTAAAGTCGGCAACGGGTTATATATTTCACTTAGGTGATACGCGTATTACCCGCTTGCGAGGAAATAAAATAGAGGCAATAACACGGGATCACAAAGTAAACGATACGCTAACACGTGCATTAGGCGCACAACTTCATCAAGAAATAGATGTTTACGAAGTTGACCTAAAAGCAGACGATATTTATATATTAACCTGCGATGGCGTACACGATGTGCTCCCAAACAGCGATATAGCTAAACTAATTAATGAATACGTTAATTTAGATCACACTAATTTAGAAAATGCAGCTAAAGCAATTACCGAACTTGCATTAGCGCGAGGCAGTGACGACAACGTAAGTTGTTTGCTTGTAAAAGTAGAAAATATTGCCGAGCAAAAGTTAGATGAGCTTTATCATTCGCTAACACGACGAAAAATTCCACCTGCGCTTAATGTTGGGCAAAAAATTGATGACTACACGGTTATTCGTAAATTACATGCCAGTAGTCGCTCGCACATTTATTTAGTGCAACAAGCGCCCGATATACCGCCAGTGGTTTTAAAAGCACCTTCGGTTAATTTTGAAGACGATGTGCACTACCTTCAAGGCTTTATAAGAGAAGGCTGGGTAGGGCAACGCATAAACCATTTAAACGTGATGAAAGTATTGAGTACGCAATCGCAGAGTCGTTTTTTGTACCATATTTGTGAGTACATGGACGGGCAAACACTTAGTGATTGGAAGCACGACGTGCCGCACCCAGAAATAACCCAAGTACGCAGTATTATTGAACAAATAGTACATGCGCTAAGGGCGTTTCAGCGACTCGATATGGTACATCGCGATTTAAAACTCGATAATGTAATGATAGATGCGCACGGAAAAGTAACGCTCATTGATTACGGCACAGTAAGTGTTGCGGCTATGGACGAGTCGGTTAAACAAATTGCGGATGATTGCCCGCAAGGTACTGCCGATTATACTGCACCCGAAACACTCATTACTATGCACGCCGATTTTAAAAGTGATTTGTTTTCACTTGGCGTTATTGCATACGAGTTATTGTGCTCAAAATTGCCTTACAAACCACTGCCACTTAACCACGTAGCGCCAAAAGATTACAGCCATTGGCACTACACAAGTATACGTAAATACAGAGCCGATATTCCGTTTTGGTTAGATCAAGCCCTTATGAAGGCGCTTGCCCCTAAACCCGAGCTCAGATACCAAGCCTTTTCTGAGTTTATAAACGATATCAATAAACCTAACCCTTATTTAGAAAGTACCGCTAATAAAAGTTCAATAATGAAACGCGATCCAGTGATGGTCTGGAAATGTATTTCGCTGTGTTTATTTATTGCTTTGGTATGTGTATTAATAATTAAAACGTAGAGAACCAAAATGCTTAACTATAAGAACAACTTACCTATTATTTTTATACTGGGTTGCTTCACCGCGCCTTCAATAAGCCAAGCTTCGCAAACCGATCTTGATTTTAGACTGCGTTTTGAAAGCGTCGATCAAGAAAATGCATTAAAAGATGCAAGCGGCTTAACACTTAGAACCCGCTTAACGCATCAAACAGATGAGGTTAATGGTTTTTCAGGTCTAATTGAAGTAGAAGACACTCGCAGCCTTTTTGGCGTAGATGATTACAACAACACAGTGGGTAAAAATACCGATTACTCAGTTATTGCCGACCCCGAAACCACTGAAATTGACCAAGGCTTTGTTAAATATGCCCGCAGTGGTTTATCGCTAAAAGTAGGACGCCAAGTAATAGCACTTGATGGGCAACGCTTTGTTGGGCACGTAGGTTGGCGCCAAGACAGGCAAACTTTTGATGCAGCAAGCCTCAACTACGCATTTAATAACATAGATTTACAATACAGTTATTTAAATAAGCGTAACCGCATATTTGCTGACGATAAAGACATTAAATCGTCCGATCATCTAATTAATGCCAGCTTTACAACAGACTACGGTAAAGTGGTTTTATACAGTTACTTATTAAGTGACGATGCACTACAAGACGACAGTTTAGACACTTATGGCGTTTCTTTTAACGGTAATAAAACTCTAAACGACATAACGTTTTATTACAAAGCGGAGTATGCAACGCAGTCTGCATCAACAAGCGTGAGTGATTTTAATGCAGACTACTATGTACTTGAAGGAGGTGTTGATATTAATGGGTTGGGCAGTGAGCCCATAACATTTAAAGTTGGCATCGAATCACTGGGCTCTGACAGTAGCGATTACGGGTTTGCAGCACCGCTTGCCACGTTACATAAATTTAATGGTTGGACAGATACGTTTTTAAACACACCCGCACAAGGCTTGGACGACACTTACATAAGCTTAAACGGTAAAGCGTTTGACGGTAAATGGCTGGTGGCATATCACAGTTTTGATGCCAATGAGCAATCAAATGGGGTTGACGATTTAGGTCGTGAGCTAAACGTACAATACATTAAACCTATTAATAAAACCTACTCTGTGGGTGCTAAATACGCTGATTACTCAGCGGGCGATACCGCTGCTAATAAAGTCGATACCCAAAAATTGTGGGTATGGATGAGCGCTAAATTTTAATTTTTTGCATTTTTCCCCTTAATTTAAAATGATACTTGTGATTACTCGGTTCTATTAACGCGTATTACCTTTGTGAATATGGGTAAATGCGTTAATAAAAACCGAATAATTTACTTTTATACGGTTTTAGGCTGGGCGGCGAAGCCTATGAAGTGTAGTTACTTTTTTGTAAATAACCGACAACGCTGCATAAATGTTAAACACGCCCAAGTAAAATAATACAGGAGAAGTTACTCAGCCCATTAAGTACAAATATTTATACCGCAGTTAAATAGCCTCACTTGACGAGCCTTCATCCAAAAAAACAATATTACTAAATCACCATAATACGATTGTGATTGTTTGGTCTATTTGAATCCTCGGCCCATTATTACACATAACAAAAGTTTCTTTTTGTTTCACACTGCCTTTACCTTTCATTATCTTTCAATTAGTATGGATTTAACATGTTTTATGTTAATTTATTTAATCATTGGGGAAATATATGAAATCTATAACTACATCACGTATTTTTATACTCTTCGCTATTTTATTCTTTTCTACAATCGGCATAACAGAAAAAGTACACGCACAATCAGAAGATAAACAAAGCCATATTTTTGAGAAACTTAACAATGGATTAGCAAAAACACCTCCTATGGGGTGGAGTAGCTGGAATCAATTTGGTGTTGAAATAAATGAGAAACTTATTATTGAAACAATAGATGCAATGGTAAGTAATGGAATGCGAGACGCTGGATACATTTACGTTAACCTCGATGATGGGTGGCAGCAAGATAAAGGAAAACGTCAAAATAAAGCCTTAGATTACGATAAAGAAAAATTTCCAAGAGGAATAACGTTTTTATCTGAATATGCACATAAAAATGGCATGAAGCTAGGCATCTACTCTGGACCAGGTGAAACGACATGCGCTGGGTTTTCTGGAAGTTTGGGCTATGAGAAACAAGATGCAGATATGTTCGCTTCATGGAATGTTGATCATTTAAAGTACGACAGTTGTTGCTCTCATAAAGATGCGAGTAAACAAGAATTAAAAGAAATTTTTTATAAAATGTCTAAACCATTAATTGATAACCCTAAAGATATTGTATTACATGCATGTCATTGTGGATGGGAAGATATTTGGGAATGGGCAGGTGATATAGGCGCAAATCACTGGAGAATAGGTCAAGATATATCGGATGATTTTGATTACCCAGAGAATAGAGAAGATTACTATTTTGATGTTCTTGACATGCTCGATAGAGGCGATGGCTTAGAAGAATTTAATAAGCCTGGGCAGTGGAATGATTTTGACATGTTAGTGGTAGGTCTCAATGGCGAGAGTAAAGAGCTTGTGGGTGCTGGTGCATCGAATATTGAATACCGTGCGCACTTTAGTTTGTGGTCTATTTTAGCAACGCCGTTATTAACTGGCACAGATGTCAGAAACTTAGATGCTTACACTTTAGAAACCCTGACAAATAAAGAAGTAATTGCTTTGAATCAAGATCCTCTTGGGAAACAAGCAAAAACAGTTAAAAAAACGGGTAAGATACATGTTTTAGCAAAACCAATGTCAGATGGTAGTTGGGCAGTAGCTATGTTGAATCGTGGAAGTGAAACCCAAAAAATATCAATTGATTGGAAGCAAGATCTTGGTCTTGATTGGGATGAAGTACATGTACGTGATTTATGGAAACATAAAGATATGGGGTCATTCTCAACAAATTACGATGATGAGGTTATTTCACATCAAGCAGTTGTGCTAAGAATTTATCCTGGTAAGTAAAATTAGCATAAATATCTTTATTATAATTAGTGTGAATAATTGTATAGCGGCGTATATACGCCGCTATATAAGAGCGGTTTTATAGCTCTAATTGGTAATTTCTAATATAGCTCGCATCTGTTTTATATTAGAAATTTCATGCGTATTAATATACCCGTTTAAATAAAGTTATCGCGCAAAAAAGCTAATAAAAATCAACTGCTCACACTTACCATCTTCCAATTAAACTAAGCCTGAAGTGGAATTTAATTTATTAATTCCACATTACAATGCTGCCCGTCCCCAAAGTGTTTTAAAATATTTTTACTGCGTAACAAATTGGTGCATACAATGCTATTTTGTGGTGCTTTACAAACACTCCGCATACATTAACTCATTGATAATTAATGTTAATATATGCATGGCTTGCATATTGCTTTAACAAAGTTATAACAAATAACTAGACTTAAGTTTAGCTATAAGTAAAGCAATGTCGGTTTAAGGTGAGTAAATGCTAAGCAAGCAGCGTGTTGTAGTGGTAGGGAACGGAATGGTGGGGCATCATTTTGTGCAGCAGCTGGTTTCTCAAAATCAGGGTGATAACCCATTTGAAATTACGGTATTAAGTGGAGAAGACCGCTTAGCGTATGACCGCGTGCAACTATCGTCTTTTTTTAAAGGTAAAACCGCAGACGACCTCGCTCTTACATGCAATAAAACCTATGACGATTGGCAAGTACGCTTTCATACTCACTCTAAAGTGGTTGATATAAATCGTGATTCGCAAACTGTAAAGACCGCTAAAGGGGAGCTGTTTGAATACGACAAGCTGGTGCTTGCTACCGGCTCATTCCCATTTGTGCCGCCTATTCCTGGTAAAGATCGCGAGCATTGCCTTGTGTATCGGACCATTAACGATTTACACGCAATAAAAAACTCAGCCCACGGTAGTAAAGTAGGCGTGGTAATTGGTGGTGGTTTATTAGGGCTTGAAGCTGCAAATGCATTAAAGCAACTGGGTTTACATACTCACGTAATAGAATTTGCACCGCAACTTATGGGCGTACAAGTTGATGCGGGTGGCGGTCGGTTATTAAAAAACAAAATTACCGATTTAGGCGTTACTGTACATACATCAGTAGCAACCGAGGAAATAGTAGAAGGTGAAAGTTGCCGTTACAAAATGTGTTTTAAAGGCGGTAAAACCGTTGAAACCGACATGATTGTATTTTCTGCAGGGATTCGCCCTTATGACAATTTAGCCCGCGAGTTTAATTTAGATATAGGTGAGCGCGGCGGTATTGTAATTAATAACCACTGCCAAACGAGCGACAAAAACATATACGCTATTGGCGAATGTGCACTGTGGAATAACTTTATTTTTGGCTTAGTGGCACCAGGTTACGCCATGGCTAAAATAGCGGTTGGACATATTTTACAAGATGTCCAAAAAAGTACGCAACAAGCCATTTCTTCAAATAACAAAGCAGATGAATTTAGCGGTGCTGATATGAGCACCAAGCTTAAATTAATGGGCGTTGAAGTAGGCTCTATTGGCGATGCACATGCACGCAGCGAAGGCGCAATAAGCTATTACTTTGAGGATCAACTCAATGGCATTTATAAAAAAGTAGTCACTAATTCACAAAGTAATAAGCTGATTGGCGCCGTACTTGTTGGCGATACCAGCGATTACGATAATTTACTGCAATATCATTTAAACGACATTGAACTTACCACCGCTCCCGAAGCGCTCATTATGCCCCTTGCTGGCGACATAGCAGAGCTAAGCGCCGATGACTTGCCTGATGACGCTATTATTTGCGCTTGTCATAAAGTAACTAAACACACCATTGAACAAACAGTCGCTAAAGGCTGCATAGATTTGGCAAGTGTGCAGCAAAGCACCAAAGCCAGTACAGGCTGTGGTGGTTGTGAAAAGCTTGTTCAAAACGTAATAAGCAGCGCACTCGCTAAAGCAAGTAACACTATTAACGTAGTTACCCTTAATGAGCCTGTAAAACAGCCCGCATAAATTAAAGCACACTAATTAAAGCACATTAAAAGAGAGCAGTATGGCAACCGCAAATACGTCACCAACTATAAATAAAACGAGTTTAAAACAAACAACATGTGCTTACTGTGGTGTAGGGTGTGGTGTTGATATTTCACTTTTTAATAATGTGCCAACCAAGCTTGAAGGCATGCGAGAGCACCCCGCAAACTTTGGTCGTTTATGTGTAAAAGGCACGCATTTACTCGACACAACAGGCAGTGATAATCGCTTAACGTCGCCGCTTATTAATAATAAAGCAGCCACGTGGGATGAAGCCACCGACCACGTTGCCAATAAATTTAACGACATAATACAAAAGCACGGACCCGATGCTGTGGCTTTTTATGTATCGGGGCAGTTACTTACTGAAGATTACTACATCGCGAATAAATTAATGAAAGGCTACATAGGCTCAGGCAATATTGATACAAATTCGCGCCTGTGTATGTCATCTGCTGTGGCAGGTTACAAACGCGCTTTTGGTGAAGACGTAGTGCCGTGTACCTACGAGGATTTAGAGCAAACTGAGTTACTTATTTTAATTGGCTCTAATGCCGCATGGACGCATCCTGTTTTGTATCAGCGAATGGAGCGTGCAAAGCAACTTAACCCAAATATGAAAGTGGTGGTTATTGATCCGCGTAAAACTGACACCGCTGAGCTTGCCGACACATTTTTAAATATAAAACCAGGCAGTGACGCCGCACTTTATAACGGCTTACTTAATTATTTAAATGAGTATAACCACCTCGACACGCAATTTATTGCTCAACACACAAACGGCTTTGAAAGCGCACTGCAAGAGGCACAAAAGTGGAGCTGTGAGGCAGTTAGCGACTTTTGCGATATAGCAATTGAGCAAGTAACTGAGTTTTATGCGCTATTTGCTAACAGCCCAAGTGCGATTAGCTTTTATTCAATGGGTATAAATCAGTCAAGTTCGGGTGTAGATAAATGCAACGCCATTATTAATGCGCATTTAGCCTCAGGTAAATTACTTAAACCAGGCAACGGTCCGTTTTCGATTACGGGGCAACCCAATGCGATGGGTGGGCGCGAAGTAGGTGGTTTGGCTAATCAGTTAGCGGCGCATTTAGATATTGAAAACGAAGCGCATCAATCACTTGTGCAACGTTTTTGGCTCTCGCCAACTATTGCTAAAAAAGCAGGCAGCAATGCCATCGATATGTTTGATGAAATAGCCGCAGGTAAAATAAAAGCAGTGTGGATAATGGCAACAAACCCAATGGTGAGCTTGCCCAATAACGCCGCTATTAAAAAGGCATTAGAGACCTGCGAGCTGGTAGTTGTATCTGACTGTATTGCAAAAAGTGATACATTAAAATTTGCCGATGTTGCTTTTCCATCAACCGGATGGGGCGAAAAAAACGGCACAGTAACCAACTCAGAGCGCAGAATATCAAGGCAGCGCCCGTTAGTAGCGCCTTATTCAGGAGCTAAAAACGATTGGCAAATTATGTGCGATGTTGCTAAAAAAATGGGCTTTGAAGGGTTTGATTTTACAGACCCAAGTGGCATTTTTGAAGAATGGGCACAATTAACCGATTTTGAAAATAACGGCAGCCGATTGTTAAACCTCTCAGGTTTAGTTGGGCTCACACAAAATCAGTATGATAATTTAAAACCCATTATGTGGCCTGTTGTTAAAAACGAGCCTTATAAAAACGGTCAGGTTTTTACAGATAACCAATTTAGCACCGCTGATAAAAAAGCGCGTTTTATACCCATAACGCCGAAATTACCTGTGCAAAAAACATCAAGTGATTACCCGTTTGTAATGAACTCGGGTCGTATACGAGACCAATGGCATACTATGAGCCGCACGGGTAAAAGCACTGCGCTTTCATCGCATATTACACGCCCGTACATTGAAATTAATCCGCTTGATGCCAGTAAATTAGCAATAAAACAAAACGATTTAATAAGTGCAATTGCCCAAACAGGGCAGGTTACCGCGCATGCAAAAGTAACCGATGCCGTGCGAAAAGGTGAATGCTTTATGCCTATTCATTGGAACAAGCAATTTGCGTCATCAGCAACAGTAAGTGGGTTGTATCAATCGGTAGTTGACCCTCTATCTGGTCAGGCTGAGTGCAAACACGGCGCTGTTAATATAGTTAAAGCACCCTTTGGGCAATATATGCAGCTGTTTGCTAAAAACGAACTAGTTATAAGCAGTGATTTTTGGCTCAAAGTTAATGCAAGCAATTGCTTTAATTACCAATTGGCGCTTAATGAACCACAAAGTGATTTACTGTATTACTGCCAAACCTTAACTGGTCTAAAAGGGCAATGGTCGGCTATGAATACGGCAAAAGCCATGCATGTGCAGTGTATTCAAAACGATCAATTAGCGTTTGTTGGTATTATTTCTAATGAGCAAAAAGAAATATCACTTGAGTGGATAAACCATTTATTTGCAGAGCCATTACTGACCTTTACACAGTTACAGTCTTTGCTTTATGCAACTCCCGATGAAGAATTTACCCAAGGTGCACAAGTGTGTAGCTGCTTTAAAGTAAGAGAGCAGCCAATTATAAACGCCATTAAAAACGGTGCAAACACAGTCGAGCAATTGGGGTCTGAACTTAAATGTGGGACGAACTGCGGTTCGTGTAAAACACAATTAAGCCAATTAATAAAACAACATTACAAAGCAGGTTCTAGCAGCATTGATGTTGCGGTTGTAATGTAAAGAAAAAAGGAAGCATATGCTTAATGATCAATTTGGTCGGCAGTTTAACTATTTGCGCCTCTCAATAACCGATGTATGTAATTTTAGTTGTAGTTATTGTTTACCAAACGGGTATCAGTGCGATACGCCGCGTAATTTTTTAAATAAAAACGAAATTAGCACGTTGGTAAATGCGTTTGCAGAGTTAGGTACCAAAAAAGTGCGTATTACAGGTGGCGAACCATGCTTACGAAGCGACGTAACCGATATTATAAAGCTCTGTAAAAATACACCAGGTATAGAAAAAGTAGCCATTACTACCAATGGATTTAATTTATTAAAGAAAATTGATGAATTTGCTGAAGCAGGGCTTGATGCGCTTAATGTCAGTATTGATAGTTTAAATCCGAGTATGTTTAAACTCATAACAGGGCACGACAAACTTAACCTTATTTTAAAAGGGATTGAACGCGCGGTAGAGCTGGGCATAAAAGATATAAAAATAAATGCAGTGCTTGCCAAGCAGTTTAATAAAAACCAATTGAAGGATTTTTTAGCGTGGGTAAAGCACCACAAAGTTACGGTACGCTTTATAGAATTAATGGAAACCGGTGACGGCGCAACCTTTTTTGAAGAAAACCACTTAAGTGGGCAAATGGTTAAAGCACAATTACTCGACCAAGGTTGGTTACAAGTAGTTAGAGGGAAATTAAATGGACCCGCTGAGGAATTTTGTCATCCTGATTACGATGGTCGTATTGGTTTAATAATGCCGTACAGTAAAGACTTTTGTAAAAGTTGTAATCGCTTAAGGGTGTCGGCGCTGGGTAAATTACACTTATGCTTGTTTGCCGAGCAAGGTATAGATTTACGCGAACTGCTAAACGAGGATGATACTGCAGCGACCGTAAAGGCAATTCAAGCTGCTATGGGCAATAAAGAAATAAGTCATGAGCTAGATAAACGCTTAACAGGTGCGACAACTCACTTAGCCATGTTAGGTGGCTAATATGGGAGTTGATGTGAATAGTCATATAGAAGCTGATATAAAATCTAATATAAAAGTTAAGCGAGATTTTACAGGCGTTGTGCTTGCTGGTGGTAAGTCATCAAGAATGGGCACAGACAAAGCCGATTTAGTTTTAAAAAATAAAACGCTATTGCACAATGCGTGTGATTTATTAAAAGACGCAGGCGCTAAAAACATACTGATAAGCCGCAATATTACAAATCCAGTCAAGTCATCGAGCCATTACTCGCCGAGCGATTATCCCTCAGAAAAGTACGTTAAAGATATATACCCAAACAGTGGACCCCTTGGCGGAATTTACTCAACATTAATAGCCACCGATCACGATTTACTTATTACTGCGGTAGATATGCCACTGCTTACGAGTAGTTTGTTAAGCACAATAGTGCTGGCTTCTCAGACAAATAACGTACAAAGTGTGAGCAATCAATTAAATCAGTCACAAATACATGCTTGGCACTTTGAAAATGAACCGCTACCGCTGTATATTCGTAATACAAGCAGTGTAAAAAATCATTTAAAACACATACTCACAAACGCAAACAGTCATAAATCAATAAAACAGTTTACCCAAAGCATTGGTGTGCAAACGCTTTTATGTAATAAAGCGCATGCATTAATAAACACCAATACACCGGCGCAATTTAAAGCTGTAAATGAGCATTTTGACCTAAGCATTAACCAATTGAGAAGAACATTATGAGCCACACAAGCGATACACAAATACCTCTAAACATTGCCGTACTTACAGTAAGCGACACGCGCGATGCGATTACCGATACTTCTGGTCATTACTTAATTAAAGCGCTAACTGAGGCGGGTCATCACTTAGCGGATAAAGAAATTGTAAAAGATGATGTTTACCAAATGCGCGCTATTGCATCGCAGTGGATAGCCGACGACACGATTCACGCTATTTTAGTGACTGGTGGTACAGGATTTACCGAACGTGATTCAACACCTGAGGCATTTGCGCCGCTGTTTGATAAAAGCGTAGACGGCTTTGGTGAGCTATTTAGACATATATCGTACGGTGAAATTGGTAACTCAACTATTCAATCACGTGCACTGGCAGGGCTTGCTAACAACACCGTTATTTTTTGTATGCCAGGCTCTACAGGCGCATGTAAAACAGCGTGGACAGGCATTATAAAAGATCAACTTAACTCAATGCATAAACCGTGTAACTTTGCACCGCACATTACCATTGGTAAAAAGTGTGAATCGCGTGAGCAATAGTATGTTAAGCCACGTTGACGAAAACGGCCAAGCTAATATGGTTGATGTATCGCTCAAAGACGTAACCCTGCGCGATGCCTCAGCTGAAGCCTTTATTAGCATGAGCAAGCTTGCCTTTGAACAAGTAATGCTTAATCAAAACAAAAAGGGCGATGTGTTAGGCGTGGCACGTATTGCGGGTATTCAAGGCGCTAAAAAGTGCGCCGATTTAATCCCGCTTTGTCATCCGCTTGCACTTACTAAAGTAGCTGTTGATTTTGAACTTGATGAAGCAAACAGCCAAATTAAAATAACCAGCTACTGCAAACTTGCCGGTAAAACTGGCGTAGAAATGGAAGCGTTAACAGCGGTATCTGTTGCTGCGCTTACTTTGTTTGATATGTGTAAAGCAGCCGACCCATTAATGGAAATAAGCGGCATGCGCGTTACTCAAAAAGCAGGGGGCAAAAATGGCAGTTGGCAGCGCGATTAATCCAAACGATGCTATATCTAGCGCCGGAAAAGTAGAGTTATTGTTTTTTGGGCAACTAAAAGAGCGGTTAAAGTGCAGTAAATTAAGCCTTGAGATTACGCAGCCGCTTACTATTTCAGAGCTTAAATTAAGATTAGTGAGCCAATACCCGCATTGGCAACCGTGGCTGGAGGAGCGTGAGCTACTTGCAGCGCTTAACCAAACTATGTCATCAAGCGACGAAATAGTGAAAGCAGGGGATGAGCTTGCCTTTTTCCCGCCGGTTACAGGTGGTTAATGAGCATACATATTCAAGTACAAACCGATGATTTTAATGTAGGTGACGAGCACAATGCGCTTTGTAGTAATAATAAAAGCGATGGCGCTGTTGTCACCTTTACAGGTTTGGTAAGAGAGTTCAGCAGTGGCGATAACGTTATTGCACTTGAGCTTGAACACTACCCTGGTATGACCGAGCAACTTCTTCAATCTATTGCAGAGCAAGCACAAACTCGCTGGCAATTGGCGCGAATATGCATTATTCATCGCGTTGGTTACTTAGCACTTGGCGAGCAAATTGTATTTGTAGGCGTGACCAGCCGCCATCGCCAAGCCGCGTTCGAAGGCGCACAATTTATAATGGATTATTTAAAAAACCACGCCACGCTTTGGAAGAAAGAGCACTTTAAAGACTCATCAAATTGGGTTGAGTTTAAACAAAGTGACAAACAAGCGCTGGGCAAGTGGGAAGGGTGATAAAAATATTTAATTATTTACGTTCAGTAAAGGCTTCACAGCTCGATAATAAATAACTTATGTAACTCTCAGTTTGCGTGTGAAGTCTGCGTTTTTCGTGTTATAAATCAGCAATATTAGATTGTTAGCTCGACCCAAGTCTGGAAGACATATGCGCACATCAAAAATGTTATACTTTACAATATTATTACTTGTTCTACTTTCAGCTTTTCTTGCTGTATGGGTATATGATTTAAAAGAAGGTAAAGATTTACTAAGCTTTACCATATCAACAGTAAGCTTTTGTATAGCCGTATTAGCTTTATTTATTACTGTTAGAACATATACATCAATTGATAGTGTAAATAACATTAGTAAAATGGAAGGTAACATTTTAGATAATGAAAATTACGTAACCTCACTTCCAGAGTTAATTAATCAGTTTAAGTCCCAAGATGAAAATACACTAGAGAAAGAAATTTTTGACTCTATTGAGCATAAACTAAAAAAAGAGTCAGAAACCGCCGTTCTTTTTGCCGATACCCTTCAGTATATAATTGACCTAATTGTTTTATTTCCAGCTGTTTTTAATGCATCAGAAACTAACAAAGTGCTTTATAAAAAGCGTATGGGTACAATTTTGTCAGAAGTTGATAGGCGCTGTGAAATATTGCACTCGGTGAGTAAAGGTAATTCAATTCAAATAACGGAAACAATAAAGCTATTTAAAGCTGTTGTTTCTTACCAAAGTTTTGTGGCTGATGATAATTTTAATATTCATGCAGACTTACTTCATGTGAGAGGTCCAATTCTTCGTAATCCAGTGACAAAAACCATTTACCATAATTACCTAGGTTTGTATTACAACAAAAAAGGCATGCATTTATTACGAGAGTCGCTAAATATGAACTCTGTAGATATTTTGTCGATTGATGGTTTAGAGTTGGCTCAAAAAAATATTAATACTATAGAGCCATCAATACTTGAAGAAGTAAGTATGTATCTTAAATCTGCCGCTGAGCAGTTTGATAAAGCACTTAGAGTATCTAGCGAAGATGTTATGTGGCCTGGTTTTATTAATTACAATAAAGCTCGAACGGTGTATTTTTTAGCTTTACTATCAAGTACAGAGCTTAATTGGTTAGATATTCTCGACGAAGCAATAGAGTCTCGCAGCAGGTTAAACCGATTAATTGACGAAATTTTGATGATAGACAGATCAAAACCAGACGATATAGTCAGTACACATTTAAGAGAATTTTTTCTGTATCAAGAAGAGTTAGCACGTACAGTGAAATTAAATCTTTTACTGTCGGATAATTTAACCAGACAAAATAATGCGCCTATTTTATATAAAGGGATTAATATCTCTGATATCTCAAACGAAAAGCTCGCGGATTTATTTGTTCCGATACAAAAGTTTTCTACAGTAAGTACTTATCAAGAAAAAATTATAAACAGACTAAAGGAATAATCCTATCTTACGAATTTATAAGTTTAAATAAAGTAGAGTTTAGGGTTTCTGTAAATAGTGGGTATAACCTTTGCTGTTATAAATATACAAAATAAGAATATAGTAAATAAGAATTATAAAAAATAAAAAATCTTAAATATTTCACTTAATATCCTGCATATTTAAGATGTTGAATAGAAAAATCGTTACTGATAAAATGCAGCCGATTGATTAAAAATAGTGTTACAGGCAATAATTAAATCTTACATTTAAGATTTAATAATGGAAATTTAATTACATAGGATGTCATTATGAAAACCCTTCTATCTATACTGCTTATCACGGCCCCATCATTAGTATTTGCAGCCGATTCAGCGACAGAGGAAACATGTAAAGTAAGAGATGTTGCATCACTTAATTACATGGAAAATATAAAATCTTCTGAAGATGTTGATGTAGGTGCTATATACCAAGAAAAAACGGAACAGTTATTAGCTTTTGCTAAAACTTATAAATTAGAAGACTTTAAAATTATAAACCAAGATGCATCTGTTAGTTCTAATTGCTGTGGTAACTATGGTTCGCAATTAAACATGAGCTACTCTGTATCTTATAAGCCTAGCTATAGCGCTTTTACTGCACTTCATAAGCATAGTGGTTCAGGTATAATATCAACTTATCGAGTTGGTTTAGAATCTTGCGAAAACGATTAACTAAGCTGTCTATATAATAGTTTACTGAGTTAATCAGTAAACTAATTTAATTAAAGCTTTGCAAGCATTAAAGCTTTAGCTCCCAGCCATCATTTTTTAAAAAGTATTGTTGTAAAAGATTTACTAAGCTTTGAAGAACGGGACCCGATGCTTGGCTCCTTGAAACCACGCATCCTACAGGAGTTAGCCAACCGCCTTGTTCATGTGTAACGGGCAGTGTTATAACTTCACTTTGATTTAAATGCTTTTGAATTGCCATCTCTGGTACAAGTGCCCAGCCAATTCCTTGGGTTACTAGGTCGACAAGCGTCTGATGTGTATTTGCATACCAAACCCTAGAACTGATTGCGTAGCTAAACCATAACTCTTTTTGATTAAGGCTGCGATGAACACATTGCCTATGGGCTTTTAAGTCACTGCTTGTTACAGACTTTAGCGTTGCGAGTGGATGCACTGGTGATGAAATCGTTAAAAACCGAGCTTGCCCCAATAGAAAAAAATCCATATCTACCTTTAGCTCACCATCACTATATATGATACCTAGTTGTGCTTTTCCTGTTTTTACCAGATTTTCTATATCGTATGTTGTTGCAGATATTATCTCAAAATTAGTAACAGGGAACTGATCAGCAAGTGGGGTAATCACTTTTAAAATATCTTGATTATTTAGGCTTTCATCTATAGCTATAATTACTTCATGCTCATAATTTTGTGCTAATGCATCTACTTTTTGATCAAAATATTTTTGCTGATGGAGTATAGAGTATGCAATTGGTAACAATGCTTTACCGTTACTTGTTAAGTTGGGTGTATTTTTATTACGCGTAAACAATGTTTGATTAATCGCTATTTCAAGATTAGAAATAGCTTGGCTAATTCCCGATTGTGCACGGTTTAGCTTTCGGGCTGTTGCCGAAAAAGATCCTGTTTCTACCACTGTTACAAAAATTTTTAGTTGCTCAAAACTATACATACCATTTAACTTAAAAATGAGTAATTATTTGCCCATCTTATCACTAAAGGTGATGGCTGCTAACTTTGTAGATAATTAAATTATGTCATGATGATTTCTTTAATTATTTGGCATAAAGAGGTTGGTTATGAGTTCAAAGATGGGGGCGTTGGAGCGGGTATTACAGGCTATTTTATTTGAGGTATTAGCGGTAACGTTATCGATTATTGGTTTGGCTGTATTTACAGATCATGCAATATCGGCTTTATCGGGCACCATGATTATAATTGCAACCATTGCGATGTGTTGGAATTTTATTTTTAATTGCCTTTTTGACAAAGTAGCAACTGGTGCAAAAGAGAAGCGCTCATTATTATTTCGTATTTTTCATGTGCTTTTATTTCAAGGAGGATTACTCGTTTTTACCATTCCTGTAATGGCGTACATTTTAAACGTTGGCTTATGGGAAGCATTAATAATGGATATAGGCGTAACTTTTTTTATTACAGTTTTCGCATTTGCTTTTAACTTAATCTATGATCATGTGCGGGCTAGTATTTTACAATCAAAAAAATTAGTACATACAAATTTGATTGATAGTTAGTAGAGCTTAATTAACTTAACTTTAGTTGTTTAAATTACCTAAAATATGATTTTATAAATCGTATTTACGCATTCATCTATATTAGTAAAAATTTTTTAGATGCCACTTACCACGCATGAAAGAATCATTATGAGTGTAAGTGGCGTGTAGATTTTTAACGGATTAAAATAACCGTCTTTAATTTACTTATTTTCTTGGCTCACCAAATCAGGCATTAAATTTAGCCTGTTATGGATAGCATGATGGATGAAAGATAACTTAGTTCGCACCGCTTGAGTTAGTACAAATGGGTAGGCATCGGCAAGTCCCATGCTGCGATTTAGTGAATTTAGAATAATCGAAAATTCCATCCAAGTATCTAAAATAGCATCAATCGATGTTTGTGAATTAAAGTAATAAGCACTTTGTGGCAATCGAAGCTCGTCTGCTTCATCTAATTCAAACTCATTACCCGTTGTTGAGCCTGTAATTGAAAAGTTTTTGGCTGTTTCTAGCGTATCGATAATATGCATGTAATGCGCCCATGTTTCTGCCCAGTCTTCATAGGGGTGCATAGTAGCGTATTCACTAATAAAGGTTTCATGCCAGTTAGTTGGCGCACCTTGCTTGTAATGAGTATCGAGCGCTTGCTGGTAATCTAATTCGTCATCACCAAAATATTGCTTACATAAAGTATGTTTTTTTGGTGAATTTGCAATTAGTTGATCAAAATAATAATGACCAAGTTCATGGCGAAAATGACCAAGTAAGGTACGATAACGCTCGCCCATTGCTATTTTAGCTTGTGAGCGTGCTACGTCGTCTGCCTCGGCTAGGTTTATAGTGATATGCCCGCAATCGTGTCCTGTAAATACAACGTCTTGACCTATAATAGGGCTTACAAAGTGATCGCTTACGTTACGGTCTGCTATAAAATCGAAGCTTAATCCGCTTTCAGGTTCTTGAATCGTTGTATTTAAAGGGAGTGATAATGATTTTAATGTATACAAAGCGCGACGTTTTGCTGTCTCCATTTTTTTCCATAATGGAATATGTTCAACAATACTTAAATCGGGCACCGTTTCATTAAAGCGGCACGAAAAACACAGCACTTCGTCTTTATCGGCAACAGGTATAAATGTGTCTAAATTAACCATACCATTGCATACGTGATACTGAGCGTTGTTATCACATTTTTTATAAAAAACGTCAGGCGCTTCTGCTTTGTAAAACAGCCCCGATTGTTCATCGATTTCATACGGTTCAACTTGGTCGAACTCGTCGTCTATACCCACGGTTCTGCCACAAGCCAAACAATGGCTGCTTTCAAAAAATAAAATAAGTTGATCTGTGCAATTACATTTAAATGTTTTCATATGTTACCGAATAAAAAGAGACTGTATAAACCACTTTTAGTTAGCGTTATGCTATTTGAGGATAGTAGTTAAATCCTTTTTAATAGTTCAGACTTTTTGATATTAAATTCATCATCACTAAGCGCATTAGAGTCGCGAAGTTGTGCCAGCTTTTCAATAATTTGAAGTGTTTCGTCTACCGAATATTGCGCTATTGTATTATTAACAGGTGCTTCAACTTGATTTGGTGTTAATGATGCAAAATTCGGCTGCGTTACTTGCTGTGTAAAGTCTTTTTGAGGAGCCGGTGGCGTTTGTCCTGAAATTAATGGCAGGGTATTTACATTAATTGTTCCCCACTGACTGTTAAATGTAAGAGAGGTATTATTGCCTTGCTGTTGGCTGACTCCACCAATATTGTGATCTAGCGTGTCGTATACGCTCACTTGTCCATTTAATTCAACGGCTAAGCGATTAGGGAAAATAGCGTAGCGAATATTATTTTGCGCTCCACTACTGAATGGGCTGCCTAAATTACCTGGCCACCATTGATTGCTGCCAGGCGTTCCTGCAGGAATAACCGGAAATATTTGATTATTATTTAATACATTAGCGAGTTCATTGCATAAGTTATCAACGGTTGATTTTAAGCCGTTATTAAACATATCGCCAACCATAGTCATTCCGCCGCGCATCCATTGACCAGAACCACCAAGCTCTGGGCAATTAAACTGAGCCATAGAACCACCGCCGTTATTAACGCTTACTAACATGTGTAGTACTGCATCGTGGCTGAGGTTATAACGAGATGCTATACCATTAACTAAGTTTTCACCGACATCCGTTAACTTTTGCATAAGAAAATATCCTATTAGGTAGATTGGGTTGATTTAAAAAATCTGAAAATACGCTAGTGCTGCATTACCTTTAGCATTGATGATAATGAAAAATTAACAGGTTAGTGGGATGTGTTGGTTTTTCAAATTGGACGTGTTCTGTTTTGTTTGAAATTAAAACACACCGCTGCAAAACTAATCTTTAAAACAAGCATCTTTGTATTAAAAGTTGCTTGTTTTATCTCATCGAGATTGTTAGTTTTGCTGTAACGTAAGCGGTTAAAAATCGATCTAGTATAGCACCGTTACTTACTTTAACAGCAGCTTTATTGTGAACTATTTCTTACTATTTAATGATTATTTTTAATGATTTTTAAACTATAAATAAATACTTTTAATTATACCCGTTTAGCGTTATAAATAACGGAGTAAGTATTTTAAAAAATTAACATTATTTGTTTTATTTCAATATTTTAAATTAACTAGTTTTAATTGTAAGTTATTTTTAAGCACTATTTTGGTGCATTATCTGCACCATTAAAAATCTAAAATTGATGGTATAAATTACACTAAGTTTAATATTTACAGAGTTGGTGTGTTTTTTCTATTAATTTGGTCAAAACCTTTATGCACGGCGTTGCTTTGTGTATGAGTCGGCAAATGGATGAGGAGCACTAATTTATAAGTTTGCTGGTATAAAAATTGCACAAGTTGAATTAGGCCAAGTAATATATTTTAGCGTTATATTGTGGCTATACATTATTAAAGGGGAATTAATAGATGACAATTACAGTTGGAATTTCGCACCATACTCAGTATAAATACGATCGGTCAGTCAATATGGGACCGCATATATTCCGATTACGTCCAGCGCCACATAGCCGTACAAAAATTAAAAGTTATTCTTTAAAAATAGTTCCAGAAGATCACTATATAAATTGGCAACAAGACCCTTTTGGTAATTACCAAGCGAGGGTGGTGTTTAACAAGCCTACTACCGAATTTAGTTTTACAGTTGATTTGGTCGCCGAACTAACGGTTATTAATCCATTTGATTTCTTTTTAGAAGATTACGCCGAAAACTTCCCATTTGTTTACGATGCTATTTCAAAGTCAGAACTTACTCCTTATTTAAAAAAACGAAAAGCCAGTCCAAAATTTAAAGAATTAATTGAGTCTTTAAACCCTAAAGAGCCACTTAGAAGCGTTGATTTTTTAGTGGCTGTTAATCAAGCTATTTATGAATTAGTTGGCTATGGCATTCGGCTAGAACCCGGTGTGCAAACGGCAAACGAAACAATAAGTAAAAAAACAGGTTCGTGTCGTGATTCTGCTTGGTTGTTAGTACAACTGTTTCGTCATTTAGGGTTAGCATCTCGATTTGTATCGGGCTACCTAGTACAGCTAACCTCAGATCAAAAATCACTAGATGGTCCAAGCGGTCCAGAAGAAGACTTTACCGATTTGCATGCATGGACCGAAGTGTATATTCCGGGTGCAGGTTGGATAGGGCTTGATCCTACCTCGGGTTTATTTGCTGGTGAAGGTCATATTCCTTTGGCGTGTACGCCAGAGCCAAGCTCGGCAGCGCCGGTAACAGGCGGTATAGACGACTGTAAATCTGAGTTTAGTTTTTATAATAAAGTAACGCGTGTACACGAAGACCCACGTGTTACTAAGCCTTATTCTGAGGCGCAGTGGGCGGCAATTAACCGCTTAGGTCAGCACGTTGATAATGTTTACAATGAAGAAAACATACATTTAACTATGGGTGGCGAACCTACGTTTATTTCTATTGACGATATGGAACATCCTCAGTGGAATACTGATGCCGATGGTAAAGAAAAAAGAATATTAGCTCAAAATTTATTTGTAGAAATGAATAAAGTATACACAAAAGGTGGCTTTACTCATTACGGACAAGGTAAATGGTATCCGGGTGAGCCATTACCACGTTGGCAATATGCGTGCTATTGGCGCAAAGACGGCGAGCCTTTATGGCAAGATGCTGCACTATTAGCCGATCCTAATAAAGATTATAAATTCGATCATACCGATACTAAAAAGTTTGCTGATAAACTGTGTGACTCACTTGGTCTTGAAACCAAGGCACTTACTACGGCTTATGAAGATATTTTATATCACATGTGGCAAGAAGCCTCATTACCTACCGAAATAAAGCCAGATCAACCAGAACTTCTCCATGCAATGAGCCGAAAAGGCTTTTTAGCTAAAATGGATAAAGGCATAGAAAAGCCTGTTGGCTATGTTCTACCTTTAAAATGGAACGATAGTAAAAACTGTTGGCAGTCGTGTACGTGGGAGTTTAAACGGGGTCATTGTTTTTTATTACCGGGTGAATCACCACTTGGTTATCGCCTACCTTTAGACAGCCTTGAGTGGAGCGGCAATATTATTGACCGCGACCCGTTTGATATTCCAGAAAATTTTACCAAAGCTAAAAAGCTTAAAAAGGGCTTTATTGGTAAAGAAATGGTTAAAACTGCGCTTGTAATGGAAGTGAGAGAGGGGCGTTTATATATATTTATGCCACCAACAAGTCATTTTGAACATTACATGGGTTTAATAAGTAGTATAGAGAGTGTGGCTAAAGAACTTAAAATGCCGCTTGTTATTGAAGGCTATAGTCCACCTAAAGATAGCCGCGTAGAAAAATACGCTGTAACGCCAGATCCAGGTGTTATTGAAGTAAATATTCATCCTTCAACATCGTGGGATCAATTAGTCAGTCGAACCACAACGCTATATGGTTTAGCAAAAGAATGCCGATTAGGTACCGATAAGTTTATGGCAGATGGTCGCCATACTGGTACTGGTGGTGGTAACCATGTAACGCTTGGTGGCGAAACACCTGAGCAAAGCCCATTTTTACGTAGACCTGATATTTTAAGAAGTTTTATTACCTATTGGCAGCATCATCCTGGTTTGTCGTATTTATTTTCGGGGCTTTTTATTGGTCCTACAAGCCAAGCACCGCGAGTGGATGAAGCCCGTGATGAAGTTTTATACGAGCTAGAAATTGCTTTTTCGCATATGCCCGAAGGTGAGGTGCCTGAGCCTTGGTTAGTTGATAGGCTACTGCGTAATTTATTAGTGGATTTAACGGGTAATACACACAGAGCAGAGTTTTGTATTGATAAGCTCTATTCACCCGACTCAGCCACAGGTCGTTTAGGGATTGTAGAATTTAGAGGCTTTGAAATGCCTCCACATTCACAAATGAGTTTAGTGCAAATGCTACTGTTGCGTACTTTACTTGCTTGGTTTTGGAAAAAACCTTACCACAAGCCATTAATACGTTGGGGTACAGAGTTACACGATAAGTTTTTATTACCACAATATGTAGAAAACGATTTAGCTGAAGTAAGCCGCGATTTACAACAGGCAGGTTTTCAATTTCAGTTAAGTTGGTTAAATCCATTTTTTGAATTTAGGTTTCCGGTATGTGGAACGCGAGAACTTGATAACGTTACACTTGAGCTTAGAACCGCAATCGAGCCTTGGCATGTACTAGGCGAAGAGGCAAGTGCGTCGGGTACGGCGCGCTATGTAGATTCGTCATTAGAAAGAGTACAAATAAAAGTACAAGGAACAATGAGCGATCGCTATGTTGTAACGTGTAATGGTCGAAGAGTGCCGCTTAAACCGGTTAAAGGTAAAGC
This sequence comes from Pseudoalteromonas sp. Z9A5, assembly GCF_011378875.1. Lineage (NCBI taxonomy): Bacteria > Pseudomonadati > Pseudomonadota > Gammaproteobacteria > Alteromonadales > Pseudoalteromonadaceae > Pseudoalteromonas > Pseudoalteromonas sp. Z9A5. The sequence goes on along the minus strand of NZ_WTLC01000019.1, from coordinate 30,668 downwards.
AAAAGATGAAATGGTCGCGGGTATACGATACAGAGCTTGGCAACCACCTACAGCGCTTCACCCAACTATTGGCGTACATGCTCCATTAGTTTTTGATTTAATCGATACGTGGGAAGGTCGTTCAGTTGGAGGCTTTGTATATCATGTGAGCCATGCTGGGGGTCGTAATCCTGAAACGCTACCGGTTAATGCATTTGAAGCTGAAGGGCGCAGAGTTGCAAGATTTTGGGAGCATGGGCATACACCATCGTTACTTGCATCAGCAGAACCAAGCTGGAGCCCATCGGCGGTTACGCATAGTTTTCAATCGGCGCAAAGTGCAAGTGAATACGTGGTACCTGATGAAGAAAGTAGTAATCCTGATTATCCAAATACCTTGGATTTACGCAGGCAGCCTAACTTTAAATAATAATTGATAGTTGTGTCATTCCACTTTGAAATTATTTAAAGTGGAATGACTAAATATTTTTAAAGCATCATTATGAACACGGCTATTTACTATAAATTGGAGCGCTTTCAGCTTGTATATTAACAATAACGCGATGCCGGAATTGCCTGAGTGGTTGTCTTTATATCTTGATAAATCACATGGACATGATGAACTAGCAAACCACAGTGGTTTAAACCCAGACCATTGGGATACTTTATTTAAGCGTTTAGCTAGCCTAACAGCAGATGATGTTAGTAGCCGCGCTACAGAAATTAGCCAATTGCTACAAAATGGCAATATTAAAAATGAAAGCAATAAGCAGTGGCATTTCGACCCATTGCCATTTATGTTATCTAAAGCTGATTGGGCATTGCTCGAAGAGGGAATAAAACAGAGAACCCTTTTATTAAATAAAATTCAGCAAGATATTTACGGTGACCAAACATTATTAGTTGATGGTCATATTCCTGCAAAGCAGCTTTTTCAAGACCCTAATTACTTACGCGAAGGTTTTAGTTTACCTAATAACGAATTAACACTCTTTTTTACTGCACTAGATGTTTACCGCACGCCAACAGGCGAATTTAAAGTACTGAGCGATCACTGTCAGTGCCCGTTAGGCTTAGGGCTATTAATTAAAAGCCGTATTATTGCAAGGCGTGTAATGGCTGAAGAATTTGCCGAATGTAATGTTCAGCAAATTAAAGAGTTTTTAAACCTATTCCAAGAGGGTATTAATGAATATACCCACTATATGGATGACCCACGAATTGTAATCCTTACCCAAGGAATTGATGACCCTAATTACAACGAGCATGCATTCCTATCTACCTACTTTGGCTATACATTAGTACAAAGCGCCGACTTAACCGTACGTGGTGGTGACGTTTGTTTAAAATCGTTACAAGGCTTGGGTAAAATTAATGTCATTTTACGCTGGGTTTCTGATCGTTGTATTGACTCTTTAGAGCAAACTGAATATTCACTTCATGGTATTCCGGGCTTATTACAATCGGTACGACAAGGGTCGGTTAAGGTTTTAAACCCGTTTGGTAGCGGTGTGCTCTCGTCACCTTCAATAAAGTGCAACTTAGAAAAGTTATCGCAGCAAATTTTAAAGCAACCGCTGTTGTTAGGTGAGCCAAATTATTTAAGTGTAAAAGAAGCGCAAGCTGTTGATTGGAATAACCTCGAACTACTATCTGCTATAGACCCTACACTTAAGTTAGATGGAGTGCTAGACGAGCAAGAAATAAAGCTACTTATTAGCAAAGAACCCGATAATTACTTTTTCCAAGAAAAACCTTCTTTTAGCAGTGCACCATTTTGGCATGACGGGCAATTAATCTCCAAGCCAGTGGTGTTTAGATGCTATGCATTAACCACAGAAAATGGCGTAGAAGTACTTCCTTCAGCACTGTGTTTTTCGAACGAAAAAAGTAACAACCCGAGAATATCTGGTTGGATCAAAGATACATGGATAAATACAGCCGATAGAGTTGATTTAGGCGAGCATAATCCACCGGTGCCAATTAGAAAAAGAATGGATGTAACGCTACTCGAAGGGGTTATTTCGAGCCGTACGGCTGAGCACCTTTTTTGGTTGGGTCGATACTTAGAACGCTGCGAAAACACCATACGTATATTGCGTATTTTTATAGACAAGTATACAGAGTTTTCTGTTTACCCAGATTCAATACGAAAAAGTATAGTTGCACGGCTTTCTAATGCCATTAGGTCGCAATATATTGTTTATCCCTATATAGAACCTGATTTAAAACTAGATGGCATTGATGTAAATCTGTCTAAAGAAACTGCTTTTCAACTCCTTGCAGACGAGCAATGCGCTGGCAGTATTATTAATACATTAAAGTACATTGCTAATGCGTCGGTGCAAATTCAAGAATTACTATCTCATGATAGCCGCCGAATAATTGATGATATTAATGAGCAAATTAAAGTATTTAAAAATGTAAATATTAATATTCCAACGCGTGCAATGCAAAGCAGCCTAGATAGAGTTATAGGCTCAATTATGGCTTTTAATGGCTCGATTACAGATTGTATGCCAAATAGTAACGGCTGGTTTTTACTCGAAATGGGCAGAAGAGTAGAGCGTAGCTTACAAATAACATCACTAAGTGCGGCTTTATTAACCAAAGAGTTAGACGAGCCCGAAGAGCTTGGCTTACTTGAAGCAGTGCTAAGTTGCCAAGTTAGTTTAGTTACGCATAAGCGCCGATACAGAATGTATCAAACCATTGGTACAGGGCTTGAGTTATTACTTTTAGATGCTGAATACCCACGTTCTTTATTATTTCAGTTAGAGGAAATTAATAAGTTGTGTAAGCATTTACCCACAAAACGCAGACAAGGCGTAATTGCGGCACACGAAAAAGCAATTTTACTTTCTAAAACAAGTTGTTATGTAACTGAGAAAGATTACCTACAAAAAAGTGAAAATGGACAACGTAACCAGTTAATCGAATTTAACCATAATACGCGTATGAACTTAGATACATTTTGTGATGTATTACTACTACAGTATTTTTCTCATACCCAAACGGCAAATAAATTGAACTGGACTAATATTGAGCAAGCTCAATCGTGAAATATAAAATAAAGCACTCGACTACATACAACTATTCAGACTTTGTTAGTTTGTGTCAAAACCAAGCGCGATTAACGCCAAAAACGAATCGCGGGCAAATATGCCACAGTAGTCGTGTAGAAATTGAACCTACACCGACTTACTTACAAACATTTACTGATTATTTTAATAATCAGGTAACAGCGTTTGAAATAGCAATACAGCATAAAAAACTTAAAGTAACGATGATCAGTGAGGTAGAGCTGTTAGTCGGCGCTAATAGTAATTTAGAGAGTGTTGATATTGCATGGCGAAAAGTACGTGATTTATTGGTTAAACCAAATACGGCGGAGTTATTAAAAACGTCTGAATTTGTACTACCTTCACAACTTATTCCAATAGATAAAGGAATTAAGGAATACGCATTAATTTCGTTTGATGCACACAAAAATATAATTTCTGCATGCAAAGATTTAATGGCACGAATTTTTCATGAATTTCATTATGATCCTGGTTTTACAACGATTAGTACGCCTTTGAGCACTGTTTTTGCACAAAAAAGGGGCGTTTGCCAAGACTTTGCACACTTTGCGCTTGCATGCTTACGCAGCGTAGGGTTAGCAGGTCGATACGTAAGTGGGTACATAGAAACCATGCCGCCAGAAGGCGAAGAAAAGCTAGAAGGTGCAGATGCAACTCATGCATGGTTTGCGGTATTTGTGCCAAACTTTGGCTGGGTTGATTTTGATCCAACAAATAATGTTTTACCTCGCGATCAGCATATTACTCTAGCCGTAGGGCGAGACTTTTCTGACGTAACTCCTTTAAAAGGAGTGGTATTTGGTGGCGGTAGTCAATTGCTTGATGTAGCGGTTGATATGATTCGAATGGAATAGGCAGTTTAACTACGTCATATATTATGATGGATAAGGTGAAAGAGTGTATGAAAATTGATTGGAAAGCGTACCAAACAAATGGTTTCTTTGATGAATTAATTGATGCACAAGGAAACGTTCGATCGCATGGGACACAATTAGCACAATTTTTTGCTAATTTATCAGCAGAAGAATTAGTAAAAGCCAGAGCGGTTGCTGATTTAGCTATTAAAGAAATGGGTATTACTTTCACGGTTTACAACGAAGGTAATATGATTGATAGAGCCTGGCCGTTTGATATTATTCCTCGTACTATTGGTAAAAAAGAATGGCAAAGCGTAGAGGTTGGTTTAAAGCAACGTGTTGAAGCGCTTAACCTTTTTATAGATGATTTATACCACGACCAAAAAATAATAAAAGATGGTGTTTTTCCAAAAGGATTACTAGAAAAATCAGTTAACTTTCGCCAGCAATGCGTGGGGATAAACCCGCCAAATAAAATATGGGCGCATATTTGTGGCTCAGATTTAGTACGCGATGGTAGCGGTACAATGTATGTGCTTGAGGATAACCTGCGTGTTCCTTCTGGTGTATCTTATATGCTTGAAAATCGCTCTGTAATGAAGCGTGTATTCCCTGAATTATTTGAGCAAGTATCGATTTTACCTGTTGATGATTACCCTTCACAATTATTTGATATGCTAGCGGCAATGTCGCCTCGTCCACAAGATAAACCAGAAGTTGTGGTACTTACTCCTGGGGTGTTTAACTCCGCTTATTTTGAGCATTGTTACCTTGCCCAAGAAATGGGTTGCGAACTGGTAGAAGGGCGCGATTTAGTTGTTGAAAAAGATGACTGTGTATACATGAGAACAATCACAGGGCTACAACGAGTTGATGTTATTTATCGTCGTATAGATGATTTGTTTTTAGACCCAGAAGCCTTTTTACCAGAATCCCAACTTGGCGTTCCTGGATTAATGCGTGCTTGGTCTAAAGGTAATGTTGCTTTGGTTAATGCACCAGGCGCAGGTGTTGCTGATGACAAAGTAGTTTACGCCTATGTACCTGAGATGATTAAGTACTACTTAGGCGAGGAAGCTAAACTTGCTAATGTCCCAACGTTCAAATGTTTAGACCCGAAAGAATGCGACCATGTGATTAAAAATATCGATAAGCTTGTTGTTAAACCAGCAAATGAATCTGGCGGATATGGATTATTAATTGGCCCTAAATCGACTAAAAAAGAACAAGAAGCGTGTATTGCTCAAATTAAAGCGGATCCACGAAACTGGGTGGCTCAACCAACATTAGATTTATCAACAGTACCAACATTTGATGACAATAAACCAGATGGTCGACATACCGATTTAAGACCGTTTATTTTATCATCAGGTAAAGATACGCAAGTTACCACTGGTGGATTAACGCGTGTTGCTATGGTTAAAGGCTCTTTGGTGGTTAATTCATCACAAGGTGGTGGCAGTAAAGATACTTGGATTGTTGACGAAGAGGCTAAATAATATGTTATCAAGAGTAGGCGAAACTTTATATTGGGTATCTCGATACATTGAGCGTGCGGAAAATGTGGCTCGTTTAATTAACGTTAACAATTTACTGATGATGGACTTACCCAAAGGCGTATGTACCGGCTGGGAGCCATTAATTGATATTATTGGTGTACGTAAAGCGTATTCAGAAAACCATACTGATTTTACTGAACAAAAAGCATTAAGGTATTTACTTGTTGGTAGTGATAACAGCTCGTCAATTTTAAACTCTATTACTTCGGCACGAGAAAGCGCGCGTACAATCCGCGATGTAATACCTCGAGATGTATGGGAAGAAATTAACTCTCTTTATTATTATGTAAAAGATAATCAAAAAGAAGGGATAACAAAGCGCGGACGTTTTGATTATTTAAAAAAGATTATAGATTCAGCCCATCAAATATTTGGGGCGTTAGATGCCACAATTAATCATGATCAGGGCTATGTTTTTATCCGCTTTGGTTCGATTATAGAGCGCGCAGACATGACATCGCGAATTTTAGATATTCGCTCTGCTACGTTAATTACTAATGAAGAAGAAGTGAAGCCGTTTGATAATATTCAGTGGATCAGTTTATTGCGCTCATTAAGTGCTTATCAAATGTATCGCCAAGAAATGGGCGTACGCGTACAACGTGCTGATGTAATAGAATTTGTGATGCACAGCAAAGTATTCCCACGATCTATTTTATTTTGTATGAATGAATTAAAAGCATTGGTTTTACCTTTGCCAAACTCAACAGAAATTATTAAATCTATTGATGATGCAATTGTTGAGTTAGAAAATAAAGACGTACGAGTACTTAAAAATGGTCTGTTGCATGACTTTATCGATGAAATACAGATAGACTTAGCTGGAATACATAATGGACTAGCCGAGACGTATTTTTTAAAGCAAGCCGAATAAAATATATTTTAAAATGACTACTTAACCTGAACTCTGTTTGAAATAGATTTATTATTCAGAATTCAGGTTACTTAGCTTTTAGTAGTTATTTTTTTGATCAAATTTATTTATACTAATTCAAATATCTGCTTAATCAATCTTCACCTTCTCAGTCTTTGGTATCGTAATGAAAATAATCTCAACCAACATCTCAAAAATAAAAACAGTGGTTCACAATAGTAAAGAGGTTAAAACGGGAATATTTAAAATTCCAACTAACGAGCCTGTAGTAATTGAAAAGCTAAATATTATAGGTGACGAGCAAGCAGATTTAGTTAACCACGGCGGGGTAGATAAAGCGGTATATGCTTTTTCGCACAATCATTACGACTACTGGAAACAAACACTTGAAAACGAAAATTTAAATTTTGGGATTTTTGGTGAAAACTTCACGATTACAGACCTTGATGAAGAAAATATACACATAGGTGACCATATTCGTGTAGGCACTACGCTGTTAGAGGTAAGTCAGCCTCGAGTACCCTGTTTTAAACTGGCTATTGCGCTTAATAATAAAAATAGCCTCAAACTGTTTACCCAGCATTACTGTACTGGGGTTTATTTTAGGGTACTAGAGCAGGGCGTTGCAAAAACGGGTGATAGTGTTGTTATCGAGAAGAAAGTCTCGCACGACATATCAGTTAAAAGGCTGTTTCAGGCGTTTTTTGATAAAAAATATGTAGGTTATGAAGACGTACTTTTACAAGCACTAACATTGCCAGAGCTCGCTTTAGAATGGCAAGAAAAAATTAAAAAGAAGCTGTCTATTTAAGGTTTATAAAAATATTGGATTTTAAATGCTAGGTTGTTATTTGATCCAGTCTGATTTTTGCTTCAATCCATCTAGTGCTCTAAATATATAATATAGTTACTTTAGATTAAGTTTAATATTTTTAACGCTGGCAGAGGAAAAGTAAAATGGAATTCGTTAGTACACTTATATCAGCGTTTCCAATTGTATTATTAATTTGGTTAATGACAAAAAAAGCTGCTTTACCTTCGCATATAGCCTTACCAATAATTGCCTTACTAGTGGGTATAATTCAACTTTTTTATTTTCAAACTAATATACGCTTACTGTTAGCTAATACGATTGCTGGGGCACTTTCGGTATTAACGCCTATATCTATTATTGCGGGGGCTATTTTATTAAACCGGATATTGGCTTTTTCGGGAGCTGAAAAAGTCATTACAGCGTGGCTTAACTCTATAAGTACAAATGCGGTTGCTCAGCTAATGATTATTGGTTGGGCATTTGCTTTTATGTTGGAGGGCGCTTCTGGCTTTGGTACACCAGCAGCCATCGCTGCACCTATGCTTGTTGGGTTAGGGTTTAAGCCGCTTAAAGTTGCTGTACTTGCTTTAATTATGAACTCAGTGCCGGTGTCTTTTGGCGCTGTTGGTACACCGATATGGTTTGGGTTAGAGGCACTTAATCTGAGCTCAGAGCAGTTACTTTCGGTGTCGAGTCAAACCGCTTTAATTAACCTTGTTGCGGGGCTAGTAATTCCTATTATTGCACTTAGGTTTGTTGTTAGCTGGCAACTTATACGAGGTAATATTACTTTTATTTTCTTAAGTATTTTGGCCTGTACTTTACCTTACTACCTTTTAGCTAATTGGAATTACGAATTTCCCTCTCTCCTTGGTGGAGCGATTGGTTTAATGCTCAGTATTGTATTGGCTAAAGCCGATATAGGGTTAAAGTCAGTTGACAACGATTTACCTAAAGGCGAAAAAGTGCCATTTAAACCACTCTTTATTGCTTTGTTTCCTCTAATATTGCTCATTGTTATTTTAATTGTGACGCGAATTGAACAACTGGGTATTAAAGGATTACTAAATAATAATAGTCTATGGTTTGGTTTTGATATTGCAGGCACCTATTTTAGTGTAAGCCAAGCGCTGGTTTTATCGGTTGAGCATATACTACAAACATCGGTTAACTGGTCATATAAAGCGTTGTATGTACCTGCGCTAATTCCATTTTTATTAGTTGTACTCATTTCGATCCCATTACTTAAAATGTCTGCAGGTACAGTAAAAGAAGCGTTTGTAGATACTGGACAGCGCATTAAGTTACCTTTGCTTTCACTTATTGGGGCGTTAATTATGGTGAACTTTATGATGCTTGGCGACGAGCAGTCACCTATTTTTCTTATTGCTAATGCATTTGCAAATGTAACCGGGGATAATTGGTCTTACTTTGCTGCGTTTTTAGGGGCTTTGGGTAGCTTTTTTTCAGGCTCATCAACAGTTTCAAACTTAACGTTTGGTGGTATTCAATTAAGTATTGCTGAGCAGGTTGGCTTACCTATTACATTGGTATTGGCATTGCAATCAGCGGGAGCAGCTATGGGGAATATGGTGTGTATTAATAATATAATTGCTGTTAGCAGCATTTTAGGTATTGTTAACCAAGAAGGCAATATTATTAAAAAAACCATACTTCCGATGATAATTTATGGTGTTATTACAGCATTAGTCGGGGCTATTTTACTGTTTAGTATGCAAACATAACAAATTATTTATGTACTATAAAGCGTGTGATTTCCAAGTATTAAAAAAGGAAAAAGTTCAGTTTACTCTTATACACGAGAGTAAATGTTCTAAAATATAGAATTTTACAATGTCATATCTTTAAGAAAATTTTCACTTTTTATTTTTATAATTTAAATTTAAATAGCCAGTGGAAAATATTTTCGATTAAAAAACACTCTATTAATGAAGTCCTCTTATTCAACTTCATTTTTATTGTGGACAATAATTTAAGCCGACGCGCTTTTAATTTTTGACCGCTTTTTGTACTTGGTTTCGATTATTTACTTACCTAAATTCATATTTTTAAATATGAATATTAAAATATTAAAATATTAAAATATTTAAATAGTACTTAAGTGCTAATTATTGAACGATGAATATATTTAAAATTAACATTTCACTTGTTTTAGCAATAACTTAGTGGAGATAGGGCGCTTTAAATTTACTGTATAGAGTTTAAACGTTGACGATTTTATAGAAATATTTAATAAAATATTCTTTATTTATTAATATATTACCTTAATTCATGTGCTATATATTATTGTGAGCATTTATTAATACTAGCTAATTTATTTTAATAAAATGGGGCTGATAGGTTTTAGCTATCAATGTGGTAGGAATAAACAGTTTTATTTATAATAAAAAACAAGTAATAGTACTGCTTAGAGCACTGAACGTAGTGCTGATAATAAATTAATTCAATTCGAAAAATAGGAAATATCTATGTCTAATAGCAAGTGTCCAGTAATGCACGGTGGTGCTACATCAACTGATGCAAATAAGGTTTGGTGGCCAAAAGCGCTAAACCTAGATATTCTTCACCAATACGATACTAAAACAAATCCATTAGAAGAAGATTTTGATTACCGTGAAGCAGTAAAAACACTGGATGTTGAAGCGCTAAAAAAAGATATGATTGCATTAATGACTGACAGCCAACCTTGGTGGCCGGCTGATTGGGGTCACTATGGTGGTCTTATGATTCGTATGACATGGCACTCTGCGGGTACTTACCGTATTTCAGATGGTCGTGGCGGCGCGGCATCTGGCAGCCAACGTTTTGCTCCTCTAAACTCTTGGCCTGACAATGCAAACTTAGACAAAGCACGTCGTCTACTTTGGCCAATTAAGAAAAAATATGGTAATAAACTTAGCTGGGCTGATTTAATTGCTTATGCAGGTACCATGGCTTATGAGTCAATGGGTTTACAAACATTTGGTTTTGCTTTTGGTCGAGAAGATATTTGGCACCCTGAAAAAGATATTTACTGGGGTTCAGAAAGAGAATGGCTAGCACCAAGCGGCAGTGAAGGCACTCGTTACTCAGGCGAACGCGATTTAGAAAACCCGTTAGCTTCAGTAATGATGGGGCTTATTTACGTAAACCCAGAAGGGGTAGACGGTAAATCAGATCCACAAAAAACAGCTAATGATATACGCGTTACTTTTGAACGTATGGCTATGAACGATGAAGAAACCGTAGCATTAACTGCCGGTGGTCACACTGTTGGTAAAGCACATGGTAACGGCGATGCTTCGCAGATAGAAGCAGATCCAGAAGCTGCAGAATTAGAAGACCAAGGCTTTGGTTGGTTGAATAAAACTAAACGTGGTATTGGTCGTGATACTGTTACAAGTGGTATTGAAGGTGCTTGGACGTCTAACCCAACTAAATGGGATAATGGCTTTTTTGATTTATTACTTAACTACGATTGGGAATTAAAGCATAGCCCAGCTGGTGCAACACAATGGGAACCAATTAATCTTCCTGAAGATAAAAAACCAGTTGATGTTGAAGACTTAACAACCCGTCTTAACCCAATGATGACTGATGCCGATATGGCAATGAAGGTAGATCCTGCGTACCGTAAAATTTCAGAGAAATTTGCTCAAGATCAAGACTACTTTTCAGAAGTATTTGCACGTGCATGGTTTAAGTTAACTCACCGTGATTTAGGTCCTAAAGCACGTTACATTGGTCCAGACGTACCAAAAGAAGAGCTAATTTGGCAAGACCCTGTACCAGCGGGTAATACAAGTTACGATGTTGAAACAGTTAAAGCTAAAATCGCAGCAACCGATTTAACACTAAGTGAGCTTGTTAATACTGCATGGGATAGTGCAAGAACTTACCGTGGTTCGGACAAACGTGGTGGAGCAAATGGTGCCCGTATTCGCCTTGCACCACAAAAAGATTGGGAAGGTAATGAGCCAGTTCGTTTAGCTAAAGTACTAACAGTACTAGAAGCTATTGCAAGCGAGACGGGTGCAAGCATTGCAGATGTAATTGTTCTAGCCGGTAATGTTGGTATTGAAAAATCAGCTAAAGCAGCTGGCTTTGAAGTAACAGTGCCGTTCTCAGCAGGTCGTGGTGATGCAACAGCAGAAATGACTGATAATGAGTCATTTGATGTACTTGAACCGCTTCACGATGGTTTCCGTAACTGGCAGAAACAGCATTACACAGTAACACCTGAAGAAATGCTACTTGACCGCACTCAACTGATGGGTTTAACAGCACCAGAGATGACGGTATTGATTGGCGGTATGCGTGTAATTGGCACTAACTACGGTGGCACTAAACATGGTGTATTTACAGATAATGAAGGCGCATTAACTAATGACTTCTTTGTTAACTTAACCGACATGAGTAATTCATGGGTTCCGACTGGTCGTAACTCTTATGAGATTCAAGATACAGCTACAAAAGCGGTTAAGTGGACAGCCACTAGAGCAGACTTGGTATTTGGTTCTAACTCAATTCTTCGTTCATACGTTGAAGTGTATGCACAAGACGATAACAAAGAAAAATTTGTTAAAGACTTTGTTGCTGCATGGGCAAAGGTTATGAATGCAGATCGTTTCGACCTAGTTTAATTTAATAGGCTTTTATGTTGTTAATTACTGCAATATAGAGGTCTTGATTTAAATTTTGTTTGTATTAAATATAAACCCAGATACGCACTGCGCATCTGGGTTTATTTTTGGCTAATACTTATTTTATATACCTACGAGCTAAACTTACCCTTCACTTTTAATCACTTAACTCCACGATTTTTTGAGCAACACTATAAAGTGTTTTATGTGAATTCATGGCTTGTTTTTGTAGTTGCTTGTGGGCTTGTTCTTCACTAATTTTTAGTTGTTCAATAAGTATATATTTAGCTTGGTGAATAATTTTTTGCTCACTAATTACTTTTTTAGCATCGAGTAGGGCTTGGTTAATTTGTTTAATATGTTGGCTTTGATCAATAATTAAATCGTACATGCTTTTATTGCTATTGAGCTTATCGGCTGCAACATTGGGTTGTATTTCAGGGTCTGGTTGTTTAATCGCTAATTGACCCACGATAGGAGCAATTTGCTGTTCATTTATAGTATTGAGCACTTTTTTATTGGTATTTAAACTACGTTGGGCGCAAGCTATTTGCATTGCAGCCGTATCGATTAAATTATCAGCAATATTTTGCTCTATTTTATGCATTATATCGATACGAGTAGTGGTAACTTCGTACCATACTTCGCTAAGTTGTGAGAGCGGTTGAGCATTTTCGTCATCGAGCTTTTGCAATAAACTTCTAAGTTGTTCAACTTGATTGTTAACCTGATGCGTTGTTAGCGTGGCATAGCACTTTAATAAATGCTCATCTGCGTATTCATTAAAAAAGTCAAAGCTGTGGTTTTGCTCCTGTACAAAATGTGCCAGTTGTTGTTTTTGCTCTGCAGTAAACTTGCTCGCTGCAAATGCTTGTGCGCCACACGCACGTTCTTGCCCTGCGTATTCTTTACCTTGCATAAAATTAAAAAATGCGACCAGTAAGCGAGTTATTTTAGGATCGCTTGCTCCATCGGCTGCCTCTAAAATAATATTGAGTAAACTGGCTATTAGCTGCGTAAATGATTGTGTAGCATGTACTGCGCTAATGTTTTGCTGTGATATTTGGCTTCGTAATGCAGGCAATGCATCAAGAGATTGTAAGCTATAGGCAATTAAATTAAATAGTCGAGTATGACCAGTATCGGCATTATCACTAATATAAGTTTGTTTAATTGAATCATAAAATGCGGTTTGTGCATCGTGGCTTACGTGTATTTGCTGCTGGAGTTGTGTTTTAAACCGCTCGCGATTTGAGGCTAAAAATATATTACTCATTGCACGTTCTTTTTGTAGCTGATGTACAAAATCGCCTAGTTTAGTGAGCGAGGCGCAACTGTTTTGTAATTTTTTTAAGGCGTGTATTTCTTGATACTTTGCCGCTAATAAAAACTGTTTTGTGAGAGGATTGCTTGTCGCCATTGATAGTATTCCACACTTTTTTGTTTTTAAAGTGCAACCACCGTTCCAATCATTAATAAATTTCATCATTGAATTTAAAATCAAACTAAAACAGTCACTTGAAATTCCATCTTAATTTATCACAGAGCTTTTATAACTAAAATAATCGCTGCTGTTAACTTATTTGGTGCATTTAAATATGTTATTGCACACAACTTGAACCTAAAAAAGCGCCTACTCCTGGGGAGGTAGTAAGCGCGAAAACAATATTTATCAAGCGTTAACATTTACACTGTTTAGTAACTCTGGGCTAATAGCCATTTTATGATTTATTACTTCACCAATCATAATAAGGGTAGGACCTTGAAAGTTATGTTTAGCATGCTCATTTACTATTTGCTCAAGCGTACTGGTAATTACTTTTTGTTTAGTGGTAGTGGCATTCTCTATTAGTGCAATGGGTGTATTACTTGGCCAACCCACTGATTGCAAACCGTTGCTTAGCGTTTGTAAGCGCGAAAGCCCCATATAAACCACTAAAGTGGGGTTGTTGTTTGCAGGCATAAACGTGTAATTTTGCCAATGAGGTTGCTTGTTAGGATCGGCAAACTGCGCCGTTAAAAATGTAACACTACGCGCTACATCGCGGGCAGTGAGCGGAATACCCGTATAAGCGGACGTAGCACAAGCCGTTGTAACACCCGGAACAATAGCAAAATTAATATTATGCTTGGTAAGTGCATCGGCTTCTTCGTTAATACGTGCGAATATACTCGGATCACCGCCTTTTAAACGCACTACGTTTAAGCCTTGTTGCGCGTATTTAACCAGTAGCTCGCAAATGTTAGCTTGGGTCATCGAATGCTTACCAGCACGTTTACCTACAAATACTCGCTGTGCTTTTTTAGGAAGCGTTTTTAATAAATCATCGCTTACTAACCAGTCGTATAAAACAACATCGGCTGCATTAATTAAACGCTGTGCTTTTACCGTAATTAGCTCTGCGTCTCCTGGGCCCGCACCAATTATATAAACGTTGCCGCTTTTAGCACTGCGATCATTTGAGCTTGTTAGCTTAGTAACAAGCTTATTTAGCCACACGTTTTCAATACCCGAAAAATAAGACAGTACACTCATAATATTCCCCTAAGCCACAGCTGTTGTAACTTTTGGTTCAGAGCTTATAAATACACTGCGGTCTTCAATTTTTGCATTAAAAACCGGTAAGTGTATTGCTTCTGCTTCTAAACATTCGCCTGTTTCTAGGCAAAAGTGTTGCTTATATAAAGGCGATGCGACAACTAATTTATTGTCGATTGAGCCAATAATGCCACGCGATAATACATTGGCTTTTCCAATAGGGTCGTAGTTGCTAATAGCAAACACAGCCGTTGGATTTTGCGGAATATAAAAAATAGCCACTTGCTGATTATTAACTAATGCGCATACGCCGCTATTAGCCACTAGGTTGTCGATTGTTCCAATATTATGCCAAGACATCAGCTTGCTCCTCTTCAACTTCCATTACTGGAATACGGTTTTGTGTATTACGTTGCTCACGTTTTTCGGCTTCTGTAGCAGGGCGAATTTGGTTACGCTCTTGCACAAACAAAATGTTGTCGTCGGTTTCGGGGCTATTAACAAACTGGCGGAATCGTTTGGCTGCATCTGGGCTTTCAATTGCTTTTTTCCACTCACATGCATAAGTTTGCGTAATTAATTCCATTTGCGCTTCTAGCTCGTCGCAAATGCCTAAGCTGTCGTCAATGACTACGCTTTTAAGGTAGTCTAAACCGCCTTCAAGATTTTCCATCCATACCGACGTACGCTGTAATTTGTCAGCCGTTTTAATGTAAAACATAATCACGCGGTCAATGTATTTAATCAGTGTTGGCGTGTCTAAATCGGTCGCAAATAAATCAGCATGGCGAGGGCGCATACCGCCATTACCACACACGTATAAGTTCCAGCCGTTTTCGGTAGCTATAATGCCAATATCTTTACTTTGTGCTTCGGCGCATTCGCGGGTACAACCCGATACCGCCATTTTAAATTTATGCGGTGCACGTAATCCTTTATAGCGGTTTTCAATTTCTATTGCGTGTCCAACGCTGTCTTGCACACCATAACGACACCACGTACTACCCACGCACGATTTAACGGTTCTAAGAGACTTACCATAAGCATGACCTGTCTCAAATCCGGCTTCTATAAGTCGCTCCCAAATAACAGGAAGCTCTTCTAAGCGCGCACCAAATAAATCAATACGTTGACCACCAGTGACTTTGCAGTACAGGTTAAAGTCTTTTGCTACTTCTCCAATTACAATGAGTTTGTCGGGTGTTATTTCGCCACCAGCAATACGCGGTACTACAGAGTACGAACCATCTTTTTGCATGTTTGCTAGGTACGTATCGTTAGTGTCTTGTAAGCCAACATGAGCGGGTTCTAAAATGAAGTCGTTCCATGTTGAGGCTAAAATAGAGCCAATGGCAGGTTTACATATTTCACAGCCATGACCGCTGCCGTGTTTAGTTAGTAAGTCATCAAAGCTTTTAATGCTTTCTACTTTTACCATGTGCAGTAGTTCTTGGCGTGAATACGCAAAGTGCTCACATACATGGTTGTTTACTTCAACTCCGCGACTTGCTAATTCGTTATCAACAACTGATTTTAATAACGCGGCACAACCACCACAGCCGCTTGCTGCTTTAGTGCATGATTTTACCGAGGCTAAATCGCATGAGCCGCCATCAATTGAACCTACAATGTCGCCTTTACTCACATTGTGACACGAACAAATAGTGGCGGTGTCGGGTAGGGCACTGCCAGATAACGACGGCGCGCCGCCGCTGTCTGGTAAAATTAAACACTCAGGGTTTTCTGGTAAGTCCATGTCGTTAAGCATGTACTGCAATAAAGTATCGTAATCGCTGGTATCGCCAACAAGTACAGCGCCCAGTAATTTATCGCCTTTTTCACTTAGTATTATTTTTTTATAACAGCCGCGAATAGCGTCTTGGTATATAAGTTCTTTGCAGTCTGGCGTTTTTGCATGAGCGTCGCCAATTGAGCCTACTTCTACGCCTAATAACTTAAGTTTGGTGCTCATATCGGCACCTAAAAACTCAAGCTCGCCACCACTTAATTGGCTCGCTGCAACGCGTGCCATGTTGTAACCTGGTGCAACTAAGCCAAATAGTTTTTTGTCCCACAGGGCACACTCGCCAATAGCTAAAATATCAGGATCTGATGTTTGGCATTGGTTATTAATAATAATACCGCCGCGTTCACCTAGTTCTAAATCAGCAATTTTGCCGAGTTGGTCGTACGGGCGAATACCAGCAGAGAACAAAATTAGGTCTGTTTCTAAAAATGTTTCGTCCGAAAAATTTAATCTAAAGCGACTCGTTTCGCCTTTTACTATTTCGCTGGTCGCTTTTGATGTATGTACCGTAACGCCGAGTTTTTCTATTTTATTTTTTAGTAGCGTACCGCCTTGTCCATCAAGCTGAACAGCCATAAGCTGCGGCGCAAATTCAACAACATGGGTATCAAGCCCTAGTTGCTTAATCGCGTTTGCGGCTTCAAGCCCCAATAAACCACCGCCAATAACTACACCGCTTTTACTTACGGCGGCACTGGCTTTTATTTTTTCTAAATCTTCTAATGTGCGATACACCAAGCAATGGGGTTGGTCGTTACCTTTTATAGGCGGCACAAACGGGAACGAACCGGTTGCAAGTATCAGTTTGTCGTACAGGTATTGCTCACCCGTTAGTGTTGTCACTACTTTTGCAGCTCTATCAATACCTTCAACCCACTGGCTTGTATGCACATTAATATTGAGCTGTTTGTAGTTGTCGTGGGTGGTAAGTGCTAAATCGGCAGCCGTTTTACCATCAAATACACTTGATAAGTACACGCGATCGTATGCAAGATTTGCTTCTCCGCAAAGTACAGTAATGTCTGCGTTGGCATCGCTTTGGCGCATTTGTTCAACAAAGTGGTGTCCGACCATACCATTACCAATAATGAGTATTTTTTGCGAGGTTTGCATAGGGCATTCCTTAAAGTGACGGTTTAAATACAATTAACAAAAAAGCCCGCCACAAATACGCATTATGCATAACTGTGTGCGGGCTTCTTTGCCGATGGTTGCTAATAGCTAGTGTGTTCACAACCTAAATTTTTGCCGTAAGTAAAACAGGCTTGTTAATAGAATGTTTGCAAAAACACAGCCAGTTTTATAACTTATTGTTTAAAAGGCATTTAATGTGTTTTTAGAGTGAAGATAAAACCAGTTTTGTTATATGTTGGTGCGCGCCTGGCACTAATAGGGTGCAAGTATTGTCATTGTTTTGTGCATTATCAGTCAATAAAACACCCATTATCATTCATTGTGTATTGCGTTAAATTTACCCCATGAAATACGCAGATGAATTACGAGAAAAATGACTAACACAAACTCAATAGATGCTTCACCTTTTCATGAAGGCGAGCTGGCAATACAAGACAAACTCGGTAAACGAGAAATAATGGCACCATTTGGCAAGCGTGCCGTGCGCTCATTTATGCCAGAGCAGCACCAAGCATTTTTTGAGCAGTTACCGTTTGTGGTTGCAGGCAGTGTTGATGAAAATGCCGATGTGTGGGTATCTATTGTTTCAGGACAGTCGGGCTTTTTAAGCGCCCCAACTCCTACGTCGTTATTAATGACCCACGCTGTTGATAAAAACGACCCTCTACATAACACATTAAATATTGCCGGCTCGCCAATTGGTTTATTAGGCATTGAGCTAAGCACGCGTAGGCGTAACCGTTTAAATGTGCGTGTAGGTGAGGTAATTGGCGATAATCAGGTGAGTTTTAATGTTGATCAATCCTTTGGAAATTGCCCGCAGTATATTCAAACGCGCGACTTAACGTTTAATAGAGATCCTTTACTTAAAAGTAATGCGGTACAAAAAGTTGAATTTAATACACTTGATAACGCAGCCAGTGCGTTAATTGACACCACCGATACGTTTTTTGTATCAAGCTTTATAACCGCAAAAAACAATCCAAAAATTGAAGGCGTTGATGTTTCTCACCGTGGTGGAATACCTGGCTTTGTAAAACGAGAGGGCAACACATTAACGATACCTGATTACGCAGGTAACAATTTTTTTAATACCTTGGGTAACTTTTTATTAAACCCAAAAGCAGGTTTGTTATTTCCTGATTTTGACACCGGCAATGTATTAATGCTTACCGGCAGCGTTGAAATTCTATGGGACGGGCACCCAGAGCTTGAAGGCTTTATTGGCGCAGACCGAGGCTGGAAATTTACCCTCACTAAAGGAATGTGGCTTAAAAACTTACTCCCGTTTAGTGCTAAATTTGATGCTTATTCCCCTAATACTAAAATGACGGGCACATGGCTTGAGGCTGATAAAAACAAACAAGCCGAAAAACTAAAACATACTTGGCAGCCTTTAAAAGTAACTAAAATAATTAAAGAAAGTAATGTAATTACCTCCTTTTATTTAGAAGGGCATAACAATACAACCTTGTTACCGTTTAAAGCTGGACAGCATTTAACTGTACAAATACCATGTAAAAATAGTAGCAGTAGCAGTAGCAATAGCAGTAATAGCAAACCTGTTATTAGAACCTACACCGTGTCATCAAGCCCTCATGAACTATTTTACCGGTTATCGATTAAAAAAGAGCTAAATGGCGAGGTGTCTAACTACTTTCATAATAACGTAAAAGTAGGCGACGTTATTTTAGCTAAATACCCACAAGGGCAGTTTTTTATTGATCCAACTAGCGCCAAACCAGCGGTGCTAATTGGTGGCGGAATAGGCATTACACCTATGATCTCAATGGCTAAACACATTGCCAATGAAGGGTTAAGAACCCGCTATACACGCCCTTTGCATATTTTCCATAGTGCTAAAAGTGCCCAACAGCGTGCGTTTTATAACGAGCTGAAAACACTTGCAGATACGAGTGGCGGCGCAATTGATTATTACTCACTTTTATCTCAGCCTGAGCTTGATGAAAAGCAAGGCAATGGCTCTAATTTAAAAGATGAGAGCTTTAACTTAAAAGACAAAAACTTTGATTTAAAAGGGCGCATAAATGCGGATGTATTTAGGTATTATTTGCCGCTTGATGATTACGAGTTCTTTTTATGCGGACCAGAAGCGTTTATGCAACACGTATATAACGAGCTTTTATTACTCGGTGTGCAGGATAAAAACATATTTGCTGAAGCATTTGGACCCTCCAGTATTAAGCGCAAAGTACTTAACACAAGCGAAGCGCCTAATAAAAGCAACGAGGTTAGCGTTGAAGAAGCAGACAACACCGTAATTAAATTTAGTAAATCGGGCTTTGAACAGCGCTGGAACAAAGGTGACAATACATTACTTAATGTAGCCGAATCCCATGGTTTAGAGCCTGAGTTTGGCTGTCGAAACGGCAGCTGCGGCAGTTGCGCCGTAAAAATAAACGCAGGCGCTGTGGTTTATCGTAATAACGTAAGTTACCCTGTAGAGACAGGGCAGGCGCTAATTTGCTGCGCCGTACCTGCTAAAGGCATTGAGGAGCTTGATTTAGAGCTGTAGTTGTTAATATAGCGTTTTTAAATACAAAACTATGCGCTAAAACAACTGTTTTTTGTTAAACAAACGGAGCGTTTTAAAAACGCTCCGTTGAATTACTTTTATTAAAACTCAAAATTAAAACTGACCGTAAGCCTTCTTCCGTCTAGCACAACGCCGTAGGTTTCATTGGTCACTACACGGTCTGTAACATTGTATAAACCAGCCATTACTTTCAGATTATCAGTCATCCAATATTGTGCGCCTATGTCCATCATGGTGTAGCCGGGTGTACCATCACTTAAGCTTGTACGGCTTAAATAGTCAGTGGTTTCACCACGGTAGTTTACACGACTCCATAAATTTATCGTGTCACTCGCATCCCAGTTTAAGGTAGCATTAGCCATACTCTTGGGTATTTTATTTAAAGGCTCGCCTGCAAAGTCTCCAGATTTTTGCTCAGAGTCTGTAAAAGAGTAGTCAGCTTTAAAGCGAAGGTTGTCGGCAATACGGTAGTTTACAGTCGCTTCTACCCCTTGCATTTCTGCCTCAGAAATATTTTTTTGCGTACTCAAAAATTGATAAGTGTTCCCACTGAATTCACATTGATAGTTTTCAAAATCATTTCTATCAATATTTTCACTAATACAGTAGCGATCTTCTGCTATTTTATCATCAAAATCAGTATGATAAAACGTTAAGCTGGTCGATAGTCCAATTTTAGGATCGTTATAAATAAAACTAACTTCGTAGTTAACGCTAGTTTCTGGATCTAAGTCAGGGTTACCTATTATCAGGGCACGTGAAATGGATGTTCCAGTGGAAGATAGGTTAGGAGATCCGCCCCCGCCTGTGCCTCGACCAAAGCCTGCAGTAGCTTGAGATAATGAAGGCTGAGTATATCCTGTAGAAACCCCTCCTTTAACAGTAAAGCGGTTATTTGCATGCCAGTTAGCATAAATCCTAGGTGACCAATGAGAACCAAATTGCTCATCGTTATCGTATCTTAAACCGGTAGTTATGGATAAGTCTTTTATAAAGTTCCATTCAACCTCAGTAAATAAAGCCCCAATCCATCGGTCAACTGTATCACTGGCAATAGCCACGTTGGCATCTAGCAAACCATTCGTTTCGTCAACAAGTTCTTCGGTTTTATATCGTGCACCCACAGTATAAATATGTTGCTCTGCTGCATAAGTTGCAGATGTATTAAACGTAATTATTTCTTCTTTTTTATCTTCATCTTGCACGCGTTCAGATAAATCTTGCTGAAGATAAGTGTTTGTTGTTAATTTTCCGTAATTACCCATATGGGTGAGGGAGTACATTTGCTTTTCAAATTCGTACTGTGAGCCTTCTGCATCAATAGCTATTGAGTTACCTGGTGTATGCTCAAAATCAATATTTGATGTATCGTAGGCTAGACTCACCTTGTTTTTATCATCAACGGCCCAGTTAAATTTAACCCCAAATTGGGTTGTATCTGAGTCTGGGCGGCTAGCAGTAGCGTCGCCACCGCCAGAGTAATCACTTTCATCTGTATGTTGTATTGAGCCTGTAAGCTCCATGCCTAATACATCTTTAATTAACGCACCGCCAGCGTAAAAGTCGGTATTGTATTGATCATTACTCACATCATTCATAGATGAAGTATAGCTTGCGGCTAAGCTTGCGGCCCATTGTTGTGGAGCCGTACGAGTAATAATATTAATCACTCCGCCCATTGCTTCAGAGCCGTAAAGTGATGACATAGGACCACGAATAACTTCCACACGTTCAATCATTGCAAGTGGTGGAATACCTATTTGTTTACCCCCATCTGAGCCATTAGTATTTACTGAGCGACCCGCCGAAAGAGGACGACCATCGACAAGGTATAATGTGTATTGATCATCCATACCACGGATACTAATATCTTGCATATTACCGCCACCAGTTACATATACGCCTGGTATATCGCGAACAGCATCAACAACAGTGGTATAAGATTGTTTGCGTAGCTCTTCTTGTAATATGACCGAAATAGATGCAGGAGCATCTATAATTTTCTGCTGATAACCGGTTGCTGTTACAACCATTGTTTCCATTTCATTTGTTTTTTCTGCCGCTGAAGCGCTCATGGCTATAGGGATCAAAATAGCGAGAGGTAACTTTTTACAGGTCAATGGTACTAACTTCGACATTGATCGTTTGGACATTAAAATGTTCTCCTTTACATGTAGGCCTAAATTCAAGAGCGCAAATGATAATACTTATTGTTATCATGTAAAGGAACTTAAATGGAACAATGTGTTGCCAAAGTTGCAACACATGTTGATCGTTTGCTCGTGTAATGGCTAATTTATTATTATGTAAATTAGCCGTCACTGAGCGTATTAAACGCAGTAGGGATGTTGCAATGCCTCAATTTAAAGAATTACGTAGTTTTGTCTCTGTGGTTAGTTCAGGAAGCTTATCAAATTCGGCAAAAACACTGCAGTTGTCTAAATCAACTATTAGCCGACATCTTAAAAACTTAGAGCAAGATGTGGGGAGTATTTTACTTAAAAGAATGCCTAACAGCTTGGTGCCTACAGAGGCGGGGCTGTGTTTTTACGATTATTGTGAGCAAATACTGAGTATAGCGAAAGAAGCTAAACAAGAATTAGATACCTTAGATGAAAAAGTACAGGGTGAAGTAGTTATCTATGTTGATACCGGCTTATTAAGAGGATGGCTAGGTGATGTTGTTACTCAGTTTTTAACGCGCTTTCCAGATGTTAGCGTGACTCTTAAAACAGATATAAAATCTAACTCAAACCAATGGCAAGACAATATTTTGCTTTGTATGGGGCAGTTACCTGAATCCAGCCAACGCCAAGAAAAACTCTGTATTCTTTGGCAGGGGGTATTTGGTAGTAAAGATTACTTTAAGTGTAACGGCTATCCTAACTCACCGGAAGATTTAATAAATACTCACTGGTTACAATTAATTGGCAATAAAAATGAGCAGTTAGTTATGACAAACCAAGGAGGAGAAACATTAAGTGTACCAGTTCCTTCGTCACGAATTCAGTCAGATCAGTTGGTGTTACAAGGAGATGCAATAAGCCAAGGGCATGGGCTTGGTTTATTACCTCTATGGCAAGCAAACATGCGTCTTAATGCTCACCCCGAATGCTTTGAGCGTTGCTTAAAAGACTGGGTAGGTCATCCTGTTCCTATTTGGTTATGTTATCCTTTTGGCAAATTAGCCAAAAAGCAGCGTGCTTTTATAGAGCATATAAAAAGCAATTTACCGCAGGAATGGGATAATGAGCTTTGCCAAGAAATGTAAATTTTATTTAGTATTACTTAGACAATTTATTTTAAGTGTTCTAGAAACTGCAACGTAAAAAACCGCTTTTCAATCAATAAAAGTAAATGCTACTCATTATCATTTAATGTGTGGCATGCTAGCATGTCCTTAATATGTTCATAAATTAAAAAGGAAATATAAATGTACGGCATACTAATAAAAATATTTTTTATAGCTGGTTGTAGTTTTTTCTCCGTAGCTAGCTTTGCTAATTACCCAATAACAATTAACCAAGGGAATACCCAAGTTGTTATAAAACAAAAGCCTATAAAGGTAGTTGTATATGATTTAGGTGTACTTGATACATTAACAGCACTTGATGTTGATGTCACAGCGGTTGCTAAGGGAGTGTTTCCTGAATATTTAGCTCATTATAACTCCCCAAACAAAGCAATAGCGGGTAGCTTATTTAAGCCAGACTTTGAGGCACTTAAAAAAATTAAACCTGATTTAATTATAGTCGGACCACGCAGCCGTAGAGCATTAGATAAATTAACTGCAATTGCACCTACCATCGATTTAACATTAAGTTCCGATGATTTTGTCTCTAATATTAAAAGAAATATTGTATTACTGGGTGATGTTTTTGAAAAACAACAGCAAGCAAAGTTATTGTGGAACAATCTAAATAATAAAATTAATGCTTTGCAGGCTAAAGCAGTGGGTAAAGGGCCAGGGCTTGTTTTATTTACTGTAAAAGATATGTTTATTGCGCACTTACCTGGAGACAGATTTGGTATGGTGTATGAACTACTTGGTATAAAAAGCCCAAATAAAATTAATAAACCGCAGCTAAAAGATAACGATAAAAGCCAAACTAAAGTGCAAAAAGCCAAACAAGCTGCAGTATTAACAAAGGATTATATGGCAACAAAACCAAATTGGCTGTTTATACTCGACAGAGGTTTAGCAACTGGTGGGAAAAGCAATATTGAGCAAGCTTTAGCAAAAGCACCGTTTATAGAAAACTCTCAAGCGTGGCAACAAAAACATGTTTACTACTTAAACCCAACGCAATGGTATGTAATAACAGGCGGCTATACGAGTGTTCTTAATACCGTTAACGAGTTAAATACTATTTGGTAAATATTTTTATTAAAGGTGAGCTGATTATGAATATTTGCTCACCAATTCACTTTAGTTAGATACAAAACTGATAGCGAAAAATTGAAATGATTGGCATATCTGGTGATCATAAATAGAATTTAGCTCAGAACTTTTAAAATCTGCAATACATAGCTAACTCCACTTGTACTGGTCAACCCACACTAAACATTTATAGCTGAGAATTTTTAAACTCCACAGGTAATAATTAATTATTTACTTAATGTAGCCCAATCCCATGGTTTAAAACCTGAGTTTGGCTGTCGAAACGGCAGCTGCGCTGTAGAAATAAATGCAGGCGCTGTGGTTTATCGTAATAGCGTAAGTTACCAAGTAGAGACAGGGCTGGCGCTAATTTGCTGCGCCGTACCAGCTAAAGGTATTGAGGTGCTTGATATAGAGCTGTAGTTGTTAATATAGAGCTATGGGTTCAAATTGAGCTTTAGATGTAAAAATTCGCGAAACACACAATGGAATTAATATTGTTTTAGGCAATGACTATTTAGCTTCACGATATTTATTGTCAGTAAGGGATATTTGAATACACATTACTGGAAAAGAATTATTTACTGCATCTCTTGCTAATAAAATGCCCATAGTTGTTGTGGATTAGACATTTAGCTATCCGATTATGTACTTTTATTGGTAGGGTTTTCTTGGAAATACTGTGCATACAATACATCAGCAAAATCATTTTCACTAATTTCACCGATAACTAAATCTTTTACAGCATCAGCTATTAAATCGTTATCGCTAGTTAATTCGTATTCATTTAATGACAAATACTCTAGACCAACAACTAGCCCTGTTCGTTTATTTGCGTCAGGTAATGCATGAGCTATAGCTATACTTGCTGTATATTTAGCTGCTATTTCAAACACATCATCCAAGCCATCGTAGATAATTGCATTATCTATTCGCCCTAGGGCGCCCTGTAATTTAGGGATGTCGACTGCACCTTTCATACCGGGTTCACTTTCTAAAATAAAAGCATTAATTTCAATAACCCTTTCAAATGGAAAGCAAATTATTTCCATTACATATGAGCCAATTTAGTAAATGTTTTTCTGTGTGTTCTTATAGCTAGTTTAGCTTCAGATTTTACAATTTGCTTACCTGATTCCCCAGATAAATCTAAAATCTTAGTTGCTTTAATCTTAGGCCTAGCAACTGCTGAAACGCCGTAAGCTTCTACTTTTTTATTCATCACAATCACCTTTTGATAACGTATTAAGTTGAGTATACATCTATATTATGAAAGAGAACATGGCAAGGTTGTAGAATAACTCTAACAGCGAAAATTAATTAAAAAATGAGCTTATGAAATAATCTCTAAGTTTTTAAACATGTAAATAGTACATTTGAAACTTATAAAAAAAGCACGATGACTTCTTTTAAAACAGTAGTAAGCTTTTATCACTGGGCAAGTAAACCTACTTTTGTTTCAGGCATTGTGATATCGCCATACATTTCGCGAAGGTCTGAGTGCTCCCCCATATTTATTCCTACCGCCAAATTTTAGATATCTTCTAACTGCTTTATCAGAAAGAATTCCCCTTATTTTCACATGAAATTTCTCACAGTATTATTCGCATAGATTTGTATCAACTAATTGAATTAATAGTTGTCTGTTAGTCAAAATATCAGCCTATTTACTTATACTAAATTTCAGATTTCACTCAAACAAGCACAAAAAAAGAGGCCAAATAGCCTCTTTTAAAACAGTATTAAAAACGTATAAAACTAAGCGAGTAAACCTGTTTTTGTTTCAGGCATTGCTATAAAACCATCAAGTTTACGAACGTTGCTTAACCATCTTAAAATATTTGGGTATTCACTAAGTGATACGCCGCCCTCTGGTGCATGTGCTATGTACGAAAAGTTGGCAATGTCGGCAATAGTTGGCTGAGTGCCTACTAAGTACTCGCGATTTTGTAAGTACGCATCCATTGTTTTAAATAATGTGTGGGCAATGTTTATCGCGTTTTGATGATCAAGCTGTGCGCCAAATACAGTAACTAAACGCGCCGAGCACGGACCCGAAGCCACAAGCCCTGCAGCAACGCTCAACCAGCGCTGAATGTGCGCTTGAACGGTTATATCTTCTGGATACCAGGTTCTGTTAGCATCAAACTTTTGTGCTAAGTACATTAAAATAGCGTTTGAATCGTTAATAACGTCATCGTTATGTTTAAGTACTGGTATTTGCCCAAAAATATTCATTTTTAGAAAGTCAGCTTGCTTTTGTGCGCCGTTTTGCAGTGCAACATCAACCATATTTACATCAAGCTTTAAAAGCGATGTAAATAGCTCTGCACGATGTGAATGACCAGATAAAGTAAAACGGTATAGCGTTAGGTTGCTCATGGGTTGTCCTGTTTTTTAATTTTGAATAGTGGTTTTTAATAACGCTATTCTTTCACTATTATCAGTTTTGAAAAACCGAGCTAGTAAGGAATTAATGTCAATGCTATATTGACAATCATGGATACTATTATTGGCATTAAAACAATCATCGCGGTTGTTGAAACAGGCTCTTTTACAGCCGCAGGCGACAGACTTGGGCTTTCAAAGGCACTGGTTAGTAAATACGTGGGCATTGTAGAGCAAGACTTAGGGGTTAGATTATTTAACCGCTCCACGCGCAGAATTTCGATTACCGAAGCAGGGCAAAGTTATTACACAAGCGTAGTGCCTGTAATTGAAAGCTACAGCGAAATGCTCGATAACTTATCGGGTCAAACAGCACTTGCTAGCGGCAAGCTTAGGGTGAGTGCGCCGGTGTCGTTTGGTGAATCAAACCTTGCGCCGTTAATGCCTGAGTTACTGAGCCGTTATCCTGATTTAAGTATTGATTTAGTGCTTTCAGACAAAACAATTGATTTACTAGAAGAGGGGGTTGATTTAGCAATTAGAATTGGCAGTGTGTCTGACTCTAATTTAATCGCGAGGCA
This sequence comes from Pseudoalteromonas sp. Z9A5, assembly GCF_011378875.1. Taxonomy (NCBI): domain Bacteria; kingdom Pseudomonadati; phylum Pseudomonadota; class Gammaproteobacteria; order Alteromonadales; family Pseudoalteromonadaceae; genus Pseudoalteromonas; species Pseudoalteromonas sp. Z9A5. Next base: position 3,472 of record NZ_WTLC01000019.1, on the reverse strand, counting down.
AATTACCAGTTACCCTTTAATTTTATGTGCATCAGCAGATTATATTCAGCGCTTTGGCGCACCAGCGAGTGTTGACGAGCTTGAACAACACGCTACGGTGATTGATAGCAACTTTAAAATAGGTCGCCATTGGCCTCTAGTTTCACCTAGTGGTGAGGCATTAACGGCAAGTGTAAACTCGCGTGTTTCGGTTAATAATCCACAAGCTGTAAAAGAGGTGGTTGTAGCGGGTGGCGGTATTGGCTTAATTCCTGAAATAGTGGTGAGAGACGATATTGCATCGGGTAAGCTTGTGCAGGTTATGCAAGGTTATAAAACATTTGAGTTTGGTTTATTTGCTATTTATCCGCATAGAAAGTTTGTGGCTCAAAAGGTCACGTCGTTTATTCAGTTTTTATTTGAAAAGTTTGAAGCTAAAAAATAAAGCTTACTTTAAACCTTACTTTAAACCTTACTTTAAAACTAAAAGCCAAACCAAGCTAAAAACAAAAAAAGCCTAAAATCAGTTAAGTGATTTTAGGCTTTTAGAATGGAATATTAAAATATTATTTTAAAATAGTTACTTAATTAAAAGTGGCGCTTACTTAAAACAACTACTTACTTTAATATAATAACTGGCACATCGTTGTTTTCGAGCATTTTAATGGTATTACTGCCCACAAAAAACTGCCTTAACTTAGAATGCCCAAAAGCCCCCATAACAATCAAATCAATGTTATTTTGCTCTTTGTATTGCATTAATGAGTCAAAAATATTGCCCTCTAAAAAGCTTGCAGACACTTCAAAACCCATACTACTAAGCTTAAATTGAGCGTTAAGAAACTTCTCTTCTAAGTTCTTCTCATTATTATTAACACTTACTAAATGACAATGAAGCCCATGTAATAAACCGCCATCAATAACTTGTTGCAGTGCTTTGTCGGCTGTTTCGCGACCATCGTACGCAATCATAAATGATTTAGGTTGCTTAAACTTTCTAGAAATAAGCAATATTGGTTGCGAAGCGCTACGCACGAGCGTTTCGATGTGTGAACCAAGTGCATTTAAATCAACACGATGATCAACACCATTTCGACCTATAACGATTAAGCGAGTATCATCTTTAAAATCAATAATAGCGTCGATTACGTCACCGTGACGTTTAATTAATTCATAGTTTTGAATATGAGCAATTTTTGCTTGTACAGCAACCGAGTCGAGTAATTCATCTGCTAGTTTTAAAGAAATTTTACTACGGTGTTCATCGAGTTTTGTCATTTCTTCAAGCAAAGCCGATTGGGCACCTAAACCAATCGTACCGGTGTAGTTACCTACATTAGTTTGTTGTATTTTTTCAAGCATATGTATAAAGCTAATTGATTTATCTAGCTTTTTTGAAGCCCAAATAGCAGCTTCGGTTACAGCGTGTGTAATGACAGAGCCATCGATACAGGTAATTATTTTTTTCATTACATTCTCCTTAATGACCGCCAAGTAGTTTATCGACTTCTTTAGGGTTGTTGTGTACGCCAAACTTATCAACAACTGTTTCGGTTGCGCTATTCATACCAACAATATTAACTGTTGCGCCTTCGCGTCTAAATTTAATGACCACCTTATCGAGTGACGATACGCCGGTTATATCCCAAAAATGTGCATGGGTTAAATCTATAACAACATTTGTTACCGCACTTTTAAAATCGAACGAAGCAATAAATTGCTCTGCTGAGGCAAAAAACACCTGACCTACAACTTCATAAGTTACTAGGTTTTTAGTTTCATCGTGCTTAGTTGTAACAACCATAAAGCGACCAATTTTATTGGCAAAAAACAACGTAGCTAGCAATACGCCAACTAAAACACCAATGGCTAGATTATGTGTGGCAACAACCACAATAACGGTGGAAATCATCACTACGTTTGACGAAAGCGGGTTCTTTTTTAAATCTTTAACTGATGTCCAAGAGAATGTACCAATTGATACCATAATCATTACTGCAACTAATGCAGCCATAGGAATTAAACGCAGCCACTCATCTAAAAACACCACCATGATGATTAAAAATAAACCAGCAATAAAGGTTGAAAGTCGACCACGACCGCCGGACTTAACATTAATAATTGATTGTCCAATCATGGCGCAACCCGCCATACCACCAAATAAACCTGCGCCAATATTTGCAATACCTTGGCCTTTACACTCTTTATTACGATCGCTCGTTGTATCAGTTAAGTCATCAACAATAGTGGCGGTCATCATGGATTCAAGTAAGCCCACAACCGCAAGACCAATCGAATATGGTAAAACAATTTGCAGCGTTTCGAGTGTTAGCGGCACATCGGGCCATAAAAATATAGGCAGGGTGTCTGGTAGTTCGCCCATGTCGCCAACGGTTCTTATATCAAGCCCTAAAAACAGTGAAACCAGTGTAATAACAACAATACACACTAAAGGAGAGGGAAGGATTTTGCCAATAGCTGGAATATACGGAAATAAGTAAATAATACCTAAGCCCGCAGCGGTCATGGCGTAAACATGCCAAGTAACATTGGTAAGCTCGGGTAATTGCGCCATAAATATTAAAATCGCTAATGCGTTTACAAACCCTGTAACAACAGAGCGCGATACAAACCGCATTAACTCACCAAGCTTTAAAAAGCCTGCAAATATTTGTAGTACACCGGTAAGCAAGGTAGCAACTAGTAAGTATTCCAGACCATGATCTTTAACCAGCGTTACCATTAATAGCGCCATTGCACCGGTAGCCGCTGATATCATGCCAGGGCGTCCGCCTACAAAGGCAATAATAACGGCGATACAAAATGAGGCGTATAAACCCACTTTAGGATCAACACCCGCAATAATAGAAAAGGCAATAGCTTCAGGTATTAGGGCAAGCGCCACAACAATACCAGCAAGCACATCGCCACGAACATTAGAGAGCCAATCTCTTTTTACGTGATCAAACATGTAGATAACCTAATTAGTTAGTTTTCCTGCAACGGCAGGGAGGTTTTTGTATTTAAATAATAGTGATTCTCGCGCAGATGGCGATATTTGATTACACATAATGTGCAAATAAATAAGATAAGGGCATTAACTTAGGGCGGCGTAGGTTTCAAAAAAGAAAGGCTCCTGTAGCTGATTTAGTTGATTAATTAACTTTACTAACAAGACAAAAATAACATAAGGGTGGATTTGTTTCTAGTCGGCAATAATTATAACCATAAATATTAAACCAGATTTATATAAAACTCTTGGTTTTGGTGGTTGAGCAAAAATGGAATTATATATTAGAAAATAATTTAAAATTATATATAGTGAATATTTAATTATTGTCAAAGAGCTTTGATTGTTAATTTTTATGGGTTATTTGACTTTTTCATTAGCACTTAATGACTAGGGCGTGTTGATCTTTGCGGTATAAAAAACAAACAGCATGAGGATAAGGTATAATTGAATTCGCTAAAAAACGTTACACCGAACCCTCAT